>NZ_JBJPHS010000081.1:0-29059 GCF_052939495.1 Phormidesmis sp. 146-12
TCTCATGAAACCCTTTCCTGCTTAGTTTTTGCAAGCTTTTGTCCTGTACTTAGATTAAAGCCTTACACAGCGAGGGTTTGAGATACCCTAATACGAGAGAAGCATTTTTACCTAACCAATAATGAGAACACTTCAACGAAAACAGCCAGAGCGACGATTAATCTAGCTATCAGTCGGACAACCTTTGAAACATTGTTTTGAGGGGAAGCAGGACAACTTCTTCTAGAAGAGCTACTAGGGTTTCACCTCATTGTCTTTGACCCTAAAAGCGAGGAGATCATTCAATGGCTATACTCTAGTCGGCTAAGATCTGGATCTTGAAAGATTGAAACTTCCAACTCATCAAGCTTTTAAGCTGGTCGTGTTTGTCAATCGGAGCCGCCTCTATCACCGTTGAAATTGCCTGGTTGAACCGACAGCAGTCAGCATAATACTTGGAGTACAAACATTCCCGTCGCACAAACCGCCAGAGGCGTTCGATCAAGTTCAAATGCGGCGAGTAAGACAGCAAGTAGACTAACGTGATGCCCAAGCGTTCCGCACAGTCAAACACCGCAACGCACTGTTGATAACGAGCATTATCCCAAACTCAAGTCATCGGGATGCCCAAGGCTCACTGAGAAAGCTTCTGTAACATAATCTAACTGCTTGAGTCCCTCAATGCCCCCGGCTTGAGACTGTCTGAGATAAACCGTCAGCGTGGTTTTGCTAATATTGCACAGTCGTCGGATTTCTTGGTGGGCTAATCCTTGGCTTTTCAAGTACAACACCTCCAGTTTCTGATGCACTCTTGGGTGAGGATAGTGATACCGTTCATAGGTCAGTTCAACCACCTTTCCGGGTGTGAATTCAATCCGAATCATGCTGACACCCTCTTTTCTCCTGCTCTAGGACAAGTCTCTTCTTATCCTTGCTGCGGGAAACCAACAAAAGTTCATTCCTCCGTGGCGAGGATAGACCGACCTCGCGAAAAGTCAGAGGGCAGAGTTGAGAGACCAGAAATACTAGCAGTGTCGCTTTCTATCAGTTGGATAAAGTCGAGCTAAGACACGATCGCTCAAAATCCGTAGGCCGCTCCTTCACCTCTGGGATCGGCGGCCCCTTCGAGAGAGCCGTCTGGCAAAACGACGATCGCATTCGCATTTCCCCAGCCCGATCGCTCCTCAACTTGATGACCTCGACGGCGTAGTTCTTCTAATGTCAGGGTGTCCAGTCCCCAAGATTCGACGAGGAGGCGATCGGGAAGCCATTGGTGATGAATTCGCGGAGCCGCAATCGATCGCCGTGCATCCATGTCGTAGACCAGGACGTTTAATACAATTTGCAATACGGTCGTGATGATTGTGCTACCGCCGGGAGAGCCTGCTGCGAGGCGCAAGCGACCATTTTCGGTGACGATCGTCGGAGTCATGCTGGAGAGTGGTGTTTTTTGGGGGGCGATCGCGTTGGCATCCCCTCCCACTAATCCAAAGGCATTGGGGGTGTTGGGAGCGATCGCAAAGTCGTCCATTTCATTGTTTAAAACAATTCCCGTGCCTTTGGCAACCATGCCTGCTCCAAATCCCAAATTGACGGTGAAGGTCAAACTGACGGCGTTGCGATCGTGGTCTACCACGGTTAAGTGACTGGTTTCAGTCGATTCCTTAGTTAATTGTTGAAGCACTGCGGGATCAATCGCTTTCACTTGGCTGGAAGGCGTGGCTTTTTGGGGATTGATTTCCTGGCGGCGTTTTTGAGCATAGCGGGGACTGATAAGAGACTGAACAGGCACCTTGACAAAATCAGGATCACCGAGATAAACGGCGCGATCGGCATAGGCAATTCGCATCGACTCGACTAGCAAATGCAGGACATCGGGACTGTGCCAGCCTAAAGTCTTTAAATCGGTGTCGCTAATCAGGTTGAGAATTTGCAGTAAATGTACGCCTCCAGAAGAAGGCGGCGGCATCGAGCAAACCCTCGCCTTTCGGAAGTTTCCGCAGACTGGAGTGCGCCAGATTGAGCGGTATTGTTTGAGATCCGCTAGTGTGATCAATCCCTTATTTTTAGCCATGTCGTCAGCGATCGCTTTAGCAATTCCCCCTGTGTAAAAATCGTTGGGATTTTGGGTAATCGATCGTAGGGTTGCTGCTAACTCTGATTGAATTAATATGTCCCCAATCCGATACGGCTTTCCATTTTTTAAGAATATTTTTCGTGAATCAGGATTTTCTAGCAGCGTTTTTTGTCGCATTTCCGTTGCTTTGACAAAATTCCAACTAACCGGAAATCCTTTGTCTGCCAGTCTGATCGCTGGAGCAATCACTGTTTTCCAGGGAAGCTTTCCATATTTGCGATGTGCTTCGTAGAGTCCTGCGATCGTTCCAGGTGTCGCGACTGCAAGATAACCGTTGATGCTGGCATTCGGCTTAACGTTGCCTTGAGCATCCAAATACAAGTTGCGAGTTGCTTTCAGTGGTGCCCGCTCTCGAAAGTCTAGCGCTTTCGTTTCATTACTTTTTGCTTGATACATTAAGAGGAAACCGCCGCCACCGATCCCTGCCGAAAAGGGTTCTACGACTGAAATTGCAAACGTAGTTGCCACCGCCGCATCGATCGCGTTTCCACCCTGTTGCAGCATCACCAATCCGGCTTGACTGGCTAACGGATGAGCCGAGGTCACCATGCCTTGAGATGTTCGGGTGAGGGGAGGATTTGCCCTGGACGGAAGGGAGACTAAACAGAGGGTCAGGGTGAGAAAGAGGTGTGGCAAGCGATCGGTGCAGTTCATAGCATCCCCAATTTCAGGAAGTGTGTCAGAGTCCTTTGCAGAATAGCGCTAAAAGGGCAACACTGAGCCAGGTCAAAAAACACGATCGCGTTAGATTCAAGGCTGTTCGGATGCGCTCAGGCGTAATTGGTTGAATCGGATCTCCCAAGAAAGGCTTATGCTTTTCGACTCCGCGATACCAATTGGTGCCCCCAACCTGAACGCCCAAAACGGCCGCATAAGCGCATTCACTCCATCCAGAATTGGGACTGGGATCTTTTGCGGCATCTCGTTGACAAATTTGCCAAATCTGATGTGGCTTTTGAGACAGAATCGCTAACGTTAAGACAACCGATCGACAGGGCAACCAGGTGAGAATATCATCCACTTTGGCGCTACACCAGCCGATATGGGTAAAAGGAGCTTCTCGATAGCCCACCATCGAATCCAACGTACTGGCCGCCTTGTACGCCAACGCTAAAGGGACACTACCAATCACCGGAAAGAACGCTCCCAGCAGTGCAAAAAACAATGGAGCCATGACCCCATCAGTTGCATTTTCGGTAACGGTTTCGAGAATGGCGCGTAAAATGTCTGACTCCGATAAAGTTTGGGTGTCGCGTCCCACATAGCGACTTAAATGAGAACGGGATTGATCAAGATTTCCATTCGCCAAAGGTTGCAGAACATCTTCTGCGGCCGATCGCAGACTTCGCCCCGCAAAACAGCTTGCCAACAAAACACTTCCTATCATGATCCCCAAAACTGGGTGTAACGCTTGAGCGATCGCAACGATGACCCAGCCAACAGCACCGCTGCCCACGATTAGAACAATCGCTAACACAATCCCCGCTAATCGGAGCGCCATCGCTGACCTCAACGCTCGAAACGCAAATTTGGTAAAGTGATCGATAACCCAGCCCATCACCTGCACAGGATGTAGCCACCCCCACGGATCACCGATCGCATAATCCAACAGAGCGGCCGTCAAAAGAATTAGCGCAGTCTTTACAGTCAACACTCAGATTTAAACTCACAGCAAATCAGGATCAATGTTCAATTCTCGCAGTTTGTCGGACAGGCGTTGCGATCGTTGTCGTTCTTGTTCTAGCTGCTGTTCAACTTGATCGAGTTTTTCTTCAGGTTCCAAAAAGCGGTTGCCGCGATCGTCGTACCAGTAAAGCCATTCTCGCTCAATGCCCTGGTGAGTGCCGCGCGATCGTCCCAACCCCAGTCCGATTTCTGGCAGCCAGATTGGATTTCCGGTTAGCAGAACGTATTCACCATTTACGAGACGATAGAGTTCTAAAGGTGGCTTGCGGCGGCGACGAGACGAATAGACAGCATAGTACAAGACGCCCATTTCAGCGTAGAGATTCTTTTTGCGGCTGTATTCGCCTCGATATTTCTGCGAAACGACCTCCAACACAAAAGTTGGCGGAATGTTGTTTTCCTCCCAAAGGACGTAGCTGAGTCGCAGTTCTTCGTCAAAAATGCGCTCCACACCCAGGCTGAGAAATCCATCTGGGACAATGGCGGGCAGGTCGGGATCGTAATAAATTCCCATATCCACGCCAAAAAACCAGTCCATGCGATCGCCCCATAGATCCGCCAAAATCAGCTTGAGCAAACTGGGGATCAAATCTTGAAGTTCGTGATCCACGGGAGTCTCGTCCGAGTCGGGGAGTTCTTCGGAAGACGGCAGACAGAGCAGCGGATCATATTTGAACATAGGGATTGCCTCGCAGTTGCCAAATGGGCGATCGATTGAATGCGAACTGCCTGTATCTTATCGAAATGCGTTGACTTTATTCTACCAAAAATAGTTCATTTGTTCTAAGTCGATCTCGCTTACTCTATAGATAAGAACCTGCTGTATCCCGATGACTTATCAACCGCTCCATCACAAATATCGTCCGCAAACTTTCGCGCAACTCGTGGGTCAAGAAGCGATCGCCACCACCCTCACCAACGCGCTCACTCAACAGCGGATTGCACCAGCCTATCTCTTCACGGGCGCACGGGGCACAGGGAAGACTTCCAGCGCTCGAATTTTTGCCAAATCGCTCAACTGCATTTCTGGAAAGGTGCCGACGGCCCATCCTTGTGGGGTTTGTGAGACTTGTGTGGCGATCGGCAATGGTTCCGCCCTGGATGTGATTGAAATCGATGCCGCCAGCAATACAGGCGTAGACAACATTCGTGAACTCATTGAACGCGCTCAGTTCGCTCCCGTACAGTGTCGATACAAAGTGTATGTCATTGATGAGTGCCATATGTTAAGCCCTGCGGCGTTCAATGCCTTGTTGAAGACGTTGGAAGAGCCGCCCGATCGCGTCGTTTTTGTTCTGGCGACGACTGACCCGCAGCGCGTTTTGCCGACGATTATTTCTCGCTGTCAGCGGTTTGATTTTAGAAGAATTCCGCTCAATCCGTTGGTGCAGCATCTGAACATGATTGCCGAAAAGGAAGGAATTGCGATCGCGCCAGATGCCCTACAGCTAATTGGACAAATTTCTCAAGGCGGACTTAGGGATGCCGAAAGTTTGCTCGATCAGTTGAGTTTATTGGATGGAGAAGTGACGGTCGATCGCGTGTGGGATCTGGTCGGTACGGTTCCGGAGCGAGATTTGATGGGACTGATGGAAGCGATCGCCGCTCACAATCCTGAAGCCGTTTTGGATCACACTCGCCGTCTAATGGATCGAGGTCGCGAACCGATCATCGTGCTGCAAAATCTGGCCAGTTTCTATCGAGACTTATTGATCGCCAAAACTTCGCCCAGTCGTCACGATCTAGTCGCCATCACGCCGCCCACCTGGAGAACGCTGTGTGAATTCGCTAAAACGCTTGATTTGCAGACGATTTTGGCAGGTCAGCAACATTTACGCAGCAGTGAAACTCAACTCAAGCAGACCACTCAGCCGCGTTTGTGGTTAGAAGTGACGTTGATGGGCTTGTTGCCTAGAAGCACGTCTTCTCAGCCAGTTCTGTATCCAACTTCGAGTCAGCCTGTTGTATCTGTTTCAGAACGTCGATCGCCGCCCCCGATCGTTCCCCCAAAGCCTTCGGAGCCAGAACCTACGCTGTCAGAAGTTCCCCCGATTCCTGAATCGGTTCTAGAAGAAGCCAGCCAACCCGACGATCCCCAAAGTGAGCTTGCAAAAACCTGGCAACAAATTCTGGAAAACATTGATCTGCCCTCAACTCAGGGGATTGTCAGTGCTAACTGTCATTTGGTGGCGATCGATGGCAATGAAATCGTCGTGGGAGTTCGGGGAGAACACATGCTCAAAATGACCCAGCGAATGCTTCCTCAAATTGGCAAAGCTGCCACAAGAGCGCTTCAGACCAAGATTAAAGTCAGCATTCAGGTGTTGGATGCCGTTGCACCGTTACCGCTTCCTGAATCGCCCACTCAATCCCCTGCTGAACTACCGCCCCCTTCCAGCGATGTTGCAAATTCAGAAACCGCTTCTGCCCCTGAGCCACCAGACGTATTAGAGGAGTCAGTGGATGAGATTGCAGAAGTTTCCCCGCAGCGTAGAGAGTGGAAGGAAGATGATGAGGTCACCAAAGCCGCTAAGAGCCTGGCCTATGCCTTTAATGGTGCGGTGGTTAATTTAGATGACGATGAGTTAGCCGATGAAATACCAGATTCAGATCAGGTTGTTGAGGTGATTGAGCCAGACGCGATCGAGCCAGACGAAGAATCAGACGATGAAGACGTAGATTTCTAGCTACTCGTCGCTTCCTTTGTGAACAGTCTTGACCCACTTCAAGCGTTTGGGACGAATGGACATGCGGGCAGTTGTGCTGGCGACGATCGGCAACCAGTGCATCATATACAACGCACCGCGCAACGATTGCAGCAACACGACCATGAATGAGAAGTCAATGCCTTTCAGCGTCAGGCGGCGTTGTTCATCTGATCCGCGCAGTCGTTGGATGCGTCGCAGCCCGCCCAAGGTGCCCGACAAAAATAAGAGAAGTGTCAGCGCAGACACCGGACTCAACAGTAAGGGACGATTGCGAACGATCGCCATCAAAAAGTCAGGGATCGCCGCCGTCGGCATCACGTATTGAATAATCCAGAACATCAGCAGGTCAATGCTTTTGCGCGTTCCCATGCGATTGCGGACAATCAGCCGCCAATAATCGAGATAGCGTTGATAGCCACCTTCTGCCCAGCGATTTCGTTGATGCCAGAGCGCGATCGCATTTGTAACGCCTTCCTCATACACAGCGGGAACGGTGATCACGTCAATATCCCAGTCGTTGAGATGCAGCCGAATCGTCAGATCCAGATCGTCCGTGATTGTTTCCTCATTCCAGCCGCCACACTGTTCGATCGCGGTACGCCTCACCAATTGACCATTCCCGCGCAGTTCGCCAATGCCACCGATCGCAATTCTTTGCTGATGAATAAAGGCATCCAGGGCCATCTCAGCCATTTGTCCCCGAATCCAAAAATTGTTGGTGTCCGGAGATTGAGAATTGGGTTCTGCTTGCACGATCGCCTTTCTCACCTGAACGGCTCCGACTTGTTCGCGATCGAAGACGGGCACGACTCGCCGCAAAAAGTCCGGTTCCACCTGAGCATCGGCATCAAAAACGACGACAATCTCACCCTGCGTCAACGGAAACACCTGATTGAGGGCACCCGATTTTCCGCCTCCCGCATTGAGCGGCCGATGGAATACTTGCAGTTGTGGATACTCTTTCGCCAACTGGTCTAACAAAATTGGTGTTCGATCGGTGCTGTTGTCGTCGATGACCCAAACCTCGTAGCGATCGCCCGGATAATCCAACTGACACAGCATCTTTACCAGCTTACCGACGACCGCTTCCTCATTTTTAGCCGCCACCATCAGCGACACAAACGGGTAGGAGTCTCGCGTCTCGTCTGAAATCGGCTCCGGCAAATCTGAAGGACGGGCAAACAAAAATCTGACCGCATGGAAGCCCATCAGCGTGGTCAAGCCCAAAACCAGCCAATAGCCCCAGGTGACGAGATGGAGGGCGATCGTACCACTCCAAATCACCACCAAAACGGCTGCCGCTTTTCGCCTGCGTCCCCGATAGCCCTGAAACGGTTCAGGAATTTCGCTGTCTTCCTCTAAGATGGGCAAATCGTCGGCTGCGATCGGCTCAAACTCTTTGTAGGAATCGTTTTCGTGCCAGGAATTCTCCGACATAGGTTGCTTGGTTTAACACCCAATATTTGTCTAGACCTTTGAAAAAGCTGGGGATCAAGTAACACCAGACCGTACAGCCCTCACAGACTGATAGCTTACCCTGAGATTGTCGGAACTCCTCGACTTCTTCTGACTGCTTGTACATCTCATAGAGACGACCGTCGATCGCAATGCCTTTTTGAGCAAAGTGATAGCAAGGCAACAGCAGTTCATCGTTGGGCGAGATGGCGATCACCGCATCCACAGCCTTACAGCGAGGATTTTGAGTGTCGTTGCCGCCTGCTTCGATAAAGGCTAGTGCCGCTTTATTGTATCCAAGATTACTGTACTTCTTAGCTGCGGTTTCGATCGCCGTCACCATCGCTGGAGTCGGATTTTTCTTGGAATTGTAATTGCTGTGGGCGGTAAAAGCGGGATTGAGCCAAACTCTAGCATTCAGACGCTGACCCAGTTCGGCGACTTCGGCGATGCGATCGTAGTTTTGCGCGGTGACGGTGTGGTTGAGAACGGGATATTCTCCTAGCGAATGGGCAAGTTGCACCGACTCGACCAGCGTATCGAAGATTTTGACCCCACGCGATTGATCATGAGTCTCTGCGTCGCCGCCGTCGAGGGAGAAGTTGAGAAAGTCCACTAGACCCTGCATCTCTCTGGCCCGCTTGGGGTAGAGAATCGTGTTGGTGGTCATGCTGGTGGTGAACCCCTGCCGTTTTGCTTCAGCAAAGATCTCATTCACGTCTTTTCTCAGCAACGGTTCGCCGCCTGTAAAGTCCACGTATCTAACGCCCAAGCGCCGCAGATCTGCCAGGTTTTTCTGAATGGTCTCGAAGGATGCTTCCTGTTTCGGTTCGAGGGCCCAGATGTCACAAAAGTGGCAACGAGCATTGCATCGGTAGGTCAGATAGTAGTTTGCTACCAGTGGAGCCATAAGTATTTTTGTCAAAGTCTCCTGTCAAACCCACAATAAATCTTAAGAGCAAGCAATACAAGCCTTTGCAAATTGCAATTCGTGAAGGCGATCGCTTTGGGTTACCCGCGAGGGGTCGCTTCGAGTTATCTAAAAGGAACCGCTCTTCCTGCACGATTGAATTGATTGAATAGATAAAACTCTTTGATAGGGATAGTTAAATGCCGCGCTTTGAAACCGATCGTCTTCTGATTCGAGACTGGAATCCGGCTGAGGATGCAGAACAAGCGTTTGAGATTTACCGCGATCCAGAAATTTTTCGCTTCTTTAGAACTGCTTTTAGCAAGTCGGCGGGAAGCCCCGCGCTCTACCTGTACCCAGGTGAGCGTCGGGATGAAAGCCAGAGCGTTGACGAATTGCTGCTTTGCAAGATGACAAAACGCAGTTGAGGCTCTGATTAGCAGCGATGAGGAAACGCCAATCTCCCACGCTGCAAACGAGTGTGATATAGTCAGAACAAGGGTTTGAGCTAATCGCCGCCCTGCAATCTGAACCACGACAACTCAAAGTATGGGGTTGCATCCAGTAATGCGCGAATTCGCGTTTCTGTGGATGCGTAAAACTTTGACAGTACAGGGGTTGCGCTCAGCCTTGTAGGAGGGTTTCCCTCCGTAGAGGACTGAGTAAGAAGAACATACTTTCGGTACTTGTTCAAAGTCTGCGGTAGGGCATTCCGTGGACTCAAAATAAAGCTCAGGTAACGTCCGATGCAATAGCAGGAGTCACTGAGAAGCCCGCTCTGTATGCGTCAGCATCAGAGTCGGGAGTATGTCACCAATCCACAACCCTCGTCTAGTGTAAAAAGTCAGCGAGAACGACTTCAGAAAGTGGTTGATCTCTATGCTCAACTCAATGACGGAACGGGATATTGGGCGATCGTTCTCAAGACAACCGAAGAAATCGTCGGCAGCGTCATTCTCAAGCAGTTACCCGATGGTGAAAATCAGCCAACCGGAGACTATGAAGTTGGCTGGCATCTCAAGAAAAGCGCTTGGGGAAAGGGATTCGCTACAGAAGCGGGAAGAGGGGCGATCGAGTACGGATTCACAACGCTGAACCTGCCAGTGATTTACGCCATCACGCATCCTGAAAATGACGCTTCTAAACGAGTCGCCCAACGGTTGGGAATGATCCCGCAAGGTCACACCGATCGCTACTACGGAGTCGAGACAGCGCTTTTTAAATGGGAACTTCACCAGTAACCGTTCATCCGTTTTTATCCGTTTCTCACTTGCCCACAATTTTGGGAGCATCCACCTTCAAATCTAACGAGTCTGCGCTGACGGCCATCACAGGCGGGGAATTGATTAAACGTCCAAAGGGCGAAGACTGCGGAATATCCAAATTTACGCCAACCAGTCCAAAATTCGCCTGGGCCGTGCTGTTGAAGACCAGAAAACGGCCATCTTGTTGGCTAAAACCAGGGAAAGAAAACCGCTGACGTAGAAGGCTAAATCGTCCCGTCGATCGCATCGCACACAACAACTGATCCCCTTGCCGCACGGTCACGCTTCCCGACTCGCCCGACTCCCAGCGAAACTCCGCCATCTCCTTGGGCAAGCCCCAAATTTCTCGCCCCCCTGCCACGGAATCGGGATTATCGACATAGATATGAGATACCCAGGCTCCGATCGTTCCTTGCCAACTGACTAACCCCGCCACCACAATTAACTCGTTGTAAGTCAGGTCACCATTTGTATACTGTGAGAGATAAACGCCCCCTAACGTCTTGCCCGGAAGCGAAGGAACGATCGCCAACTCTACCGGAATAAAGGGCGAAGCCTTGGCAATCTCAACTAAATGTAAGCTCAAAAAAGCGTAGCCTTTTAATGTCCAAGGTGCTTGCGGATATCCCATCTCATTGGCTCCCATGATTTAAGATTCAAAGGCTACTTTGCCTACCTGATCTTGGACAAATCAGCAATCAAAAAAGCATCTGTCTTAAGGAATAGTTGAGTATGTTGAACTGGGAGTGAGCGATCGCACTTTTTATTCAAATAAGCGATCGTAAAATCTGCAATTCAAGACGGCTGACAGTCTATTATCAAAACATCTGTCCTTAATCTGATCAAAAACTGAGATAGCTCCTTCAAAGTGTAGATACTGGGCTGATGCTTACTTTCTACACTGTTGAGTAACTTTTAGTGGAGCGATCACGTCATGTCAGACGAGCAACGAATCGAGGAACAGGTGCTCTCAGAAATCGCTAGACAAGGACTCTTTACTCAAATCGAAACGGCTGAAAATATTGAGGTCGATGTTAAGACAGATCTTCTCAAAGCTGTTCAGGGAAAGGTCGATTCTGTTGCAGTGACGGGTCAAGGAATTGTTATTCAAGAAGAGATCAGAGTTGAGCAGTTAGAAATCGAAACCGATCGCATTTCAATTAATCCCTTAAGTGCAATTTTTGGCAACCTCGAACTAGATAAACCTGTTAACACAACTGCTCGAATTGTTTTGACCGAAGCTGATATTAATCAAGCTATTAATTCGGAGTTTGTGAGCCAAAAGATTCCCGCGGTCGACCTAAATGTAGAAGGAAAAACCGTCAGACTTGAACTTTTGCTCCCCTTAGAAATTAAGCTGACCGAAGAGACAAAAATGCACATCGGCGGTCAGGCAAAAATTCATCGAATGGAAGGCATTCAGGAAGTCCCTTTTGCGGCAGTCGCCTCACACCGTACCGATTCTCGCCCGATCTTGCTGGAATCTTTTTACTGTGCGCCCGATCGAGGACAATCGATTCCCTTCATGATTGCACTCATGCAAAAAATGCAGGAGATTGCCAACCAACCTTACTTTGAACTCGCACAAAATAAACTTCGCATTGTATCAATGGACGTAAAACCGGGAAGCCTATCCCTCGAAGTCGAAATTCAGGCGAAACAAATTCCTTCACTCTAGGTAAGCTTGATTCGACTTAGCATTTTTCTTTGATTAGTCTTATAAATTTTCTTTGCTTTTTTGGTGTTTGCTCATCTCGCCTGGGAATCTTAACAAGAACACTTTAGGTAAGACAAATCCCGGCGATGAGCCAAGTTCAAGACGTTGAGATGACCTTCTTCTTTCAGAAGGGACTGTATCTAAATAAGACGAAAGCTTACGAAGCTGCAATCTTAAGTTACGAAGCCGCTCTCAATCTTCAGCCCGACTATTCTGATGCGTGGTACAACCGGGGCAACGCCCTGTATCACCTGAAAGATTACGACAATGCGATCGCTAGCTACGATCAAGCGTTGGAGTATCAACCCGGATTCCCCGAAGCCTGGAACAATCGCGGTAATGCCCTGGATGAGCTAGGACGCTACTGTGAAGCCGTTGAGAGCTACGATCGCGCTATCAAATTTAGACCAAACTACTACTGGGCCTGGTACAACCGTGGTATCACGCTGCGAAACATGGAACGCTACGAAGACGCGATTTCTAGCTACGATCGCGCCATTGAGTTCAAACCTGATTATCACTGGGCCTGGTACAGTCGCGGTCTAGCACTTCGCAAACTTGGCAAACTCGAAAAGGTGATCGCCAGCTACGACAAAGCCTTAGAGTTTAAGCCCGATTTTGAGGAATCCTGGACGAATCGCGGCAATGCGCTCTACCACCTGGGTCAATTTGAAGCTGCGATCGTCAGCTACGATCACGCCCTCAAACTCAAACCCAACCTGCCGACGCTCTGGTACAACAAAGCCTGCTGTTACGCAATTCAGGGCAAGCCAGACCTCGCATTCGAGCATTTGCAGCGAGCGATCGAACTTAATCCCGACGAGTATCGAGAAATTGCTCAAAGCAACGCCGACTTTGATGGACTGCGCCAAGACAAGCGGTTTCGCTCTTTGCTGACCCATCGCTCTCCTCGTGAGGCCTAAACGCTCGCTTTATGTATCCCAGTGAAACCCCGCGACAGAACAGCTATCAGTGGGCCCGCTCGTTATCTCTTCTCAGCAGCTATGGGAAGCATGTTGCCAAACACGAGCAAGTCTTGATGGTCAATCCCGACCACACCAAAGCTTTAGTCTGTCGTGGGTATGCGCTTGAAAAATTGGGACGCTATGAGGAGGCGATCGCTAGCTTTGAACGGGCGATCGCCCTTCGTCCTAAGTTTGCGCTGGCCTGGCAGGGGCGAGGCATTTGTTTGGGCAGGCTGTGCCGCTATGAAGAAGCGTTGACTAATTTTAATCGCGCCCTCAAGTTTGAGCCAGATGACTATCGAGGCTGGCAAAATCACGGCAAAACTTTGATGACCCTCTGCCGCTACGAGGAGGCGATCGTCAGCTTTGATCAGGTCTTGACGCTCAAACCAGATAGTTACAAAGCCTGGTACAACCGAGCGATCGCGCTGGCTTCTCTCGATGATCTTGAGGCAGCGCTGCTTGATTTGGAAATTGCTCTCAAGATCAAACCTCACAGCGATTATGTGTGGAACTACCGGGGCGTGATTTTGAGCAAGCTGAAGCGCTATGAGGAGGCGATCGTCAGCTTTGACAATGCTTTGAAGTTTAACGATCGCAGTTCTGGTGCTTGGTATGGGCGTGCCTGCTGTTATGCCCTTCAGGGAAATGTGGATTTGGTGTTAGAAAGCCTACAGCAAACGTTTCGGTTGTCTCCGCGTCTGGGTCGGGCAATGGTCAGCACGGATGCCAGTTTTTATCCAATTCGGGGAGATGCAAGATTTCGGGAGTTGATGAAGAGCGAGTAGATTGCGGGGGATGGGTGCGTTTTGTGCCTGGACTGCCAGCAGATTTTGGGAAGAGTTGATCCGTAACCAAACTGATTTCGATCGTCATCTCAATTACATTCACCATAATCCCTTTAAACATGGGTTATGCCAGCTTCTAGAGGAATGGGAATTCTCCATCCACCGCTTCAACCGTGCTGCATTGCCCAATGTAGGGTGGGTCGAGCCTTGGAAAACGCACTACACCCACAAAATATAATGCGATCGCAAACGATCGGTACAAGACGACCGGATCATTTCATACATTGTTGAATCCATAAGTTTCCAACTAATCCGATCGCGAACAATCGGTGCAACCGCAGACCCAGGATAACAACGGCGGCCCCTAGCGGTTTCCAACTAATCCGATCGCAAGCAATCGGTAAGGTCTTCTGGTTCGTAATCTGATTGTGATCTTCTAATTTAATTCATATCGAGCTTTGAACTGTCTTTATGGACTGCTCTTTGAAGGATTTGAAATCAGGATATTGCTTTTGTAGCTCGATATAGTAATTCACTAGCTTTTGCGGGTCATGCCCATGCTCCTGAGAAATCGTGTGGCGGACTCTGCGGATTTGGGTAATAGCTTCATCCTTCATCATTTTGCCCTCCGATTAGCTCTAATGGCGTAACCAGTGTTGGAACAGATACAGCAGATTTCTAGTTAGTGAAGCACACTTAAATTGGCAAGAAACCTGACCAGGAGTTTCAATCACTTATTTTTGTACTTCATCTATTTGCAAAGTGCTGTAAGCCAAGCATAGCGTTGACTCGTCTAATGTAACTACAGTGATTTGTATCTAGTCAGTCCATGATGAGGGTCAAAATTCTGACTGAGAGCGAGTTTCCTGCACAAATTGGAGACAGTCTTCGAGATCATTTCCCTGCCATGTGTCCACAAATTTAAGCAGGTCTTTGCCCTGTGTTTCTTGGCGTAGGGGTTCAGTCCGACGGAGAGGAAGCGGTTTTAGGTCAGCCAGAAATGTGCTAAACGTCGCTCTAGGGTCGTCGGGTGGCTCTGCATTGGGATTCTCTGCGGGTTTGGTATTTGTGGCTGAGTGCAAGACTGACTTTGTTTTCAAAAAGCGAATGAAGTCGATCGCTTCTGCTAAAACTTCGTCAGATGCAGTTTCTAGCTCTTGCAGCAGAATTTCTTTGTAGGTCATAAAGCATTTTTCCGGCAACTGCTTGTCTAGAATTCTAGCAAGAAGCCGATCGCTCGCCTGAAACTGAGAGATGCGATCGTATCCCCAAAAAAGAAGCCCGATCAACGCGATCGAGCCTTTGAATAAATCTGATCGCAAACGATCGGTAAGGAAGCGGCAACCCCGTCACTCTGAACCAGCCCAACAAGTTTCCAACTAATCCGATCGCAAAGGATCGGTACAGGTTAGAAGAGATCGGAGTTGTAATCGAAGAAGATGGGGTTTCCAACTAATCCGATCGCAAAGGATCGGTACAGGGATAACGGCTGGCTGGACATCTCCGGTTTGGCTGCCGTTTCCAACTAATCCGATCGCAAAGGATCGGTACAGGATCAACCTCCCCGCATTACCGAATGACCTACGAGGCGTTTCCAACTAATCCGATCGCAAAGGATCGGTACAGGGCGAATTCAGTACAAGACTTGGGAGTTACTCAAACGTTTCCAACTAATCCGATCGCAAAGGATCGGTACAGGTTGAGTTAGCACAGAGTGAGACCTACCAAGTTACGTAGTTTCCAACTAATCCGATCGCAAAGGATCGGTACAGGTTCTGGTTGGGCAACTTATGCTGGACAACCAAATGCGTTTCCAACTAATCCGATCGCAAAGGATCGGTACAGGGATTGATGATAAAATTCTCTCTCAATTTATTGCTGAGTTTCCAACTAATCCGATCGCAAAGGATCGGTACAGGAATCAAAGACGATCGCCCCAGCGCATTCAATCCAAGTTTCCAACTAATCCGATCGCAAAGGATCGGTACAGGTTTGGCCCACGCTCAATCTAAAACAGTCGCTCTCTGGTGTTTCCAACTAATCCGATCGCAAAGGATCGGTACAGGCTGAGTATTGGATTGTCAAAGGTGGGAGGTGAGAAGTTTCCAACTAATCCGATCGCAAAGGATCGGTACAGGGCGGCGCGATCGACATCATAAAAAACGGCAAATCAGTTTCCAACTAATCCGATCGCAAAGGATCGGTACAGGTTGAGCTATCTGCACTCAGGATTCCTACAACCCTCTGTTTCCAACTAATCCGATCGCAAAGGATCGGTACAGGTCTTGAAAGAGCAATTCTGGCACTCGTCAAAGCTGGAAGTTTCCAACTAATCCGATCGCAAAGGATCGGTACAGGTTCGTTCCGTGGCAAAAGATTCGCGATCGCTTAGGTTTCCAACTAATCCGATCGCAAAGGATCGGTACAGGTTTATTGAGCGTCTTGTCGCCGTAGGGGAGATTGAAGTTTCCAACTAATCCGATCGCAAAGGATCGGTACAGGTACATTTCTGAGCGGTTGTTTAACAATCTAGGTAATGAGTTTCCAACTAATCCGATCGCAAAGGATCGGTACAGGCGGGAAGAAGGCTCAAGATCGAATGGTTATGGCGAGTTTCCAACTAATCCGATCGCAAAGGATCGGTACAGGTTAGAGCAGTCGATCGGCAGCGCGATCGACTCAATGTTTCCAACTAATCCGATCGCAAAGGATCGGTACAGGTCTGGCTTCTAGAAACCTCGCCCTGTCAGTATTGTAGAGCCAATTTTGGCAAACCGTTTTTTTGGGGTCAATAAGTCCTCCTTTGTTGAGAATGATTTGACCTCAAATCCTCGAAACCCTTGCTACAAGCGGATGACAAACCTCTACGATAGAATGCGGGTCTCAGCCGACGGGCTACCTTTGCCAAAATTCGCTACTCCTCACCCCAAAGTCGTCGAAACCCATAAGGTTCTCTCTGCAAAAACTCCAAAAACTGCTCACACTCCCGCGACTCATCCGGGAAAATCGTCAACCACTCCAAAAACTCAGACGTGACTCTCGGCTGCGGCTTCTCCTGGGGATCTTGCGTCTTCTTCACCAACCTCACCTTTGGATACATGCGATGCCACAACCGCCCAATCTGCCCCACCTTCCCCGTCATGGTTGCCGACTGCGATCGATACAGCGACCCCTCCCGCTGCACCCCCAAAATCTTCTCCTGATACGCCCCATGAAACCAGCGAATCGCCTCACTCTCATCAACACTCTTCGCCAACCGCCCCCACACCTGCACCGATCGCGGATGCCATGCCTCCCGCCACTCTGCCGCCCACTCTGGTCGAGAAACCTCCCCCTGAAGCCGCATCCAATCCTCCGCCGCCTGCCGCACCTTATCGACAAACTCGCCCAACTTCTCCGGCGATCGCACCTGCACATCGCGCCCCAACGCCCGATCGCCCACCCATTGCCAATGACAGCCGATTAGCGGTTTGGGGTGATCATAATAGTCCTCAAAAAACAACCGATGATCCGATCGTCGCCAGGACTTGCCAAACCCACCCAACACCATTGCAAACTGCATCAACTTCTCCAGCAATCGCTTGAGTGTTTCCTCCTGCGTTGGGTCTAGCAATTCTCTTGCCAACACCAAACTCAGTTCTCCCTCCACTTCATATCTGATTTGCTCATAAGATGTTCCTTCCTGAAATCGGGGCAACGCCAACCGCGACTCCTGAAACCGCAGCCCCACCAGTCCCACAACCCCATGACCGCTCACCCCACCAAACAGCGTTTCCACCAATCGCGTCGCCGTTTTTGCATCCGTCAGTCCGCCAAAAATCCGCAGTGCATGACCGCGCAGTCCCGATCGCAACAAATTAGGCCGAAACTCACTCTCACCATTTAGCAACTTAGGCGCTTGTCCCTGTCCCTTAATTCGAGTGCGATAGAGAACCTTTAGCCCTTGACTTACGGTGCCTTGACTTACGGTGTTAGAACCCGTCTCCACATGTCCGTAGCCTGCGGCCACTCGACTGCCCAGACCTGTGGCGATCGCCCGTTCCCAAATCTGCCAAACCTCCGCCCAATTCACCGCTTTGGCACTGCTCGAAATCCCAAATCGCAAGGTCGGCTTGTACAGCGAAATTTGAGCAAACGCACTCGACTTTTTCGCCTGATCTTCGACCTGCCAGCCCTGCTGCGGATGCACAATATCCACCAGTCCTTTTGTCCAAGTGGTGTCGATTGGATAGCCTCCCTGAAATCGCAAAATTCCTGGTTGTTCAAGGTTGCCGCAATAGAGTGCCGCTTGTTCTGATGTGCAAGCCCGACGAAACAGACCTTTCATGCTGCTCCCCGGATAAAACACCCAGCCCCGCGCCCCAATCACCGGACGAATCGCACTATCATCCAGGCCGCTATTAGTAATCAGCCGCCAGGTAATCGTGTAAGTGCGAGTTTGCACCTGTTCTCCAGCATCAGGCAATTCGGGATAGACCTTATCTACCCATTCATCGGCCCACAGCACTGCATCCGGTTCTTCATCTTTGACAATCCGCTGAAGTTGACAGCGCCCATTCACCTGTGCGCGAAACATCATCGGCACTTTTTTGTGTGGCTCAGGAATCACTGTCATTGTTCAATTTCCCCACTTTATAGCGTTGTGTCCACCAGACAATGCAATCACAGAGTTGAGTCAGCACTGCCAGGATTACACGCTGCTCTTTTGGCTCTAATTCCCACAATCTTTCTGACATCGATCGCACTTGATCGACATTATTCACATTCACGTTGTCATTGGGAATCGTCACGCCAGATTTCTGCATGATTTCAACCAATTGATCCCACGTTTCCTTCCAGTAATCCGATTTGTCTTGTTCTTTACCACTCAGGCGTAAATGTTCACCCCAAAAGCGCTCCAGCCCATAGGAAACCGCCATTCGCATTTTGTAAGACTGATTCAGCGATTGTGGATCTCGTGCCCTGGCATTGAGCACTAATTTTTGAGCAGCGCGATCGAGGTCATAAGATTTCCAAGCCATGATTATTTGTCTCCTGCAAGCGTGACACGACAGCGACCAAAGCCGATCGATTCCAATCCGCCAAAATACAACTCAGAAGATTGTGTCTCAAATGGCTGCCATCCGGGTTGACGGAGAGCGATCGGAAACACCATCACACTGCCTTCTGGAAGCGCTTCCACATTAAAAAACGCTCCGCCATCCACCTTTTTCTCGGTATCCGACAGCTTGACCCGACTCTGACGATAGAGTGCCATATCGTGAATCATTGCAATGTCATTGTCGTCAACTACAACAAGACTATTAGAGTTCAACTTCACTTCGGGCGGAATCCAGTCTGAAAGCTCGGCTTCATGTTCCAGTTCCAAAAACCCTAAATTGAAGAAGAGAATTTTGCCTCTAGCTTCTACTTGTCTGCCCTGTAAGCCTTTTGGAGCAGTGTAGGGGCGCGGCAAATCAGCCTTAATTTGAGCAATCTGCTTGTATCGCTTCAGCAACCACGGACAAGTGACCCACACCACAGGTTGACCCGGACAAAACACAGGCAACCAGACCAGAGAAGCATATTCAAACTTAACAAAGGCTTCCGTTGTCTCAGAATCATTCTCCTTGACCGCCTTACCATACCAATGATGCTCTTCCCCTGGTTTGTCCTGCCGCATATCTGCCCGAAACCGACCGCGAATCGAACTCCCTGGAATAATGCCCGTCTGCGTAAACTGATCCCGAAAAATCAGGTTGAGATTGCCCGTCTCTTCTCCTGCACTCGCCCCGATATGTAAGGGAGCCAGCGTTTCCAAAATGCCATAACGTTTGGTGTACATTCAGCGGTTCCTTTTGTGTAAATTCTGCACTCTTTCCAGCGTTGAAGATTATTTTTCTAATCTGATCACTCCAACGGTAACGCCAATCCACAACCCCATCGTTTGAGTGACGGCCCTTCTTTAGGAAACCAATCGATCGACCATTCCTCCCAGGATTCTAACGGTTCCTCCAGCACGTACACCGTTCCAGCAGAGACGGCATAGCGTCCGCGTGAGAGCAATTTTGGCTGATGTGGCTGATGAATATCATTTTTGTGTTCATCAATGCGATTGCCCAAACGATATCGAAAGGGAGTTGGCCGATCGGTCAGCATCGTTTTCACCGACCACACGGTAGTATTCTCGACAGACTGCCCCAGCGATCGCTGATGATTTTGAGGAATTGGTTCTCGATAAGACAATCGATTCGATCCCCAAATTGCAGGCGTGATCAGCGCAAAGCATCGTCCCACAGCTTGCTTAAATAAGTCATGAGTCGATTGGCTCAAGTCGTGACAGGTGACCTCGACCATGTGCCCCTCTCCACCAAAGCGATACCATCCCGGCTCGATCGCCAGATTCGAGAGATAAATCAAACAGGTTTCGGGGTGCATCTGCACAGAGTTTTCCAGAAACAAACTGCCCTGACCCTCTTCTGGATCGACTACGCGCCGTTCGTTATCTCGCAGCCTGGGATGCAGATGGGGCAGGAATTTCCACGGATCAGCATAGACGGTCAGCTTGTCTTTGAGGTGCGAAATGCGATCGGCATTCATTGGTTCTGCTAAAGATTGCCAATCGTCGATCGCCACCCATCCCCCGCTCTGAGCTTTGCCACCCGGTTCTTTGTCGGTATGCCATTGCTCGCCATCCCACTTTAGTTGAGCCGTGATGTGTCCTGGCTGAAGTGGTTTTTGGGGCTGATGCGGCGGCGTGTGAGTGTGAAAGTTGAGCGGCATGGGCACATAGAAGTTTTGCGGATTGTCACTCTTTGCCCAAAACGGCCCCGCAAGTTGTAAGTCCTGAATTGCAGTATTGCCATCATAGGCAGCAGCAAAAAGTCCCGATACGACCGCAGCACTGGGCGGAAAATGGCTCCCCGATCGACCCACTAAGTTTTCGGGTGACAAAAATCGTCCTGCGCTGCCGTAGAGCAATCCCAACGGCTCAATTTGAATCAAATAGTTGAACATTGCGGCTAACTCCAATCTCGATGCAAATGAAACCCAACTTTGGCGAGATTAATCACCCAATCGTTGAGCGTACGGTTAACTTCGTCAGGAGGACAGTGTTTCTTGTCGCCCAAAATCCCTGCAAAGAGTGGACGATCGCGTTTATCGTAGCAATTCCACCAGTTTGTCTCGCTGAGTAAGTCGTTCTCTTCACCGAAGTATGCCTGAAACAGTGATTTAGTGACTTCTATATCGATGTCATTCCCATTACCAAAAGCGTGTCGAGATTCGAGCACAGCGACATCGTTGTAGAGATGAACCCATTTCTGTTTGCCTTCACGATCGCGATACTTTTCCAATAATCCGTCTTCCAAGATCCACCACGGACAGACCCATTCTAGATAAGTGCCACTGTTGAATAAGATGCGAAAATTGATACGATCGCGCCCTTTCCGTTTCGCAACTTTTTCAGCTTCGCGGCAGTGTTGCAAAACTTCTCGCTGAGGTACTTTCGCTCCTGCCCACACAAACCCCACGCTGACATTAATAGGCTTACGACTTCGTTGATTCCAAACCTGTGTCTTGAAGTGTGTAAAAAACTCTAAGCATTCTGTTGTTTCGATTTGCTTGTCTGCATTGAACAACACACCTAAAAAGTCATCTCCTCCAGCGTAAACAATTCGACTATCTTCGCCTGCAAGAAGTCTTTTTTTACCGTTGCGCGGATTTGATTTAAACCATTCTCCCCATTTACGCATCGCTAAACTGAATTCATGAATTTCCTGGGGTGATTTGTCTTTCAGATAACTTCCCGCACCGTCCCCATCGCCCTGAAACCAGCCTGTCCAGTATTCTGGCTCATTAGGATCTCGTTTTCGTTTAAGTCGATTCAGTTCTTTAAACGAACCAGGTCTGAGATGTTCCTTGATTTCTTGAATGAGCTTATCCAATTCATCTGGCTTTTTTGGCTTTGCTTCACCTAACAATTCGCGAAGACGATCGCCCACTTTTTGAGCAACTTCTCCATGAGTAATCATCCGTTTGACTAACTCTGGAATACTCAGTTCTTCTCTCGGATCAATGAACGCTTCACCCAGCTTTTGACTGAGTTGTTGATAGAACGATTCGACTTTGGTTTTTTGCTCTTGATAGTTGCAGCAGCGTGGATCGGCAATGCGTCCAAGTTCGGGATAGGCGATCGCATCACTCCCAGACAGTGTAGAGCTTTCTCCCGTCCAATTGATGCCCGTCCACTGGCGCGATCGCTTCTGTTCAGTCAGCCTGTTTTTGACTTTGGTAATAGTTTCAAGAGGTTCTCCATGCACACAAAAAAACTCCCAGGCATAATTTGCCCAGAGGCTCCAATCCCGCTCCCAGTGATAGTGCCAGCGCTTGCCATTTGGGTCAGATTCGAGAGTTTCCTGAACCCACACACGGCACGTTTCTACAACACATTTCCAGGCTTGATCAAACGCATCTTTGGCGACGGTTGCATCAAACTTCCCTTCGATAATGATGACGTTGGGCAGCCCTTGAGCAACATTGGTTAGTGCAGGAGAGATGATCGTGAATCTTCGACTTTCGGCGGCGTGGCAGACTGACCAGGAGAGAAAAGAAAGCAGGTAGGAGCTTCCGTAGAGGTCACGGAGTTTGCGAGAGTTTTCGATGAAGCCTTGAATGGGGGCGAAGGTAATCGCCGTATAGGAAGATGAGTCTGAAGGGTTGGGCATGGAGGCTGAAACATTTTTGCAGGGCGAAGCCTATTCCTAATTCACCTCTGTTAGCGTTGATTCCCGGAAGACTCCGTAAATTTGCGGTGTTTTTTCGTTAAAAGTACTTAAAAGTCTGGCGGACAACCATAGAGTAGGACTAAAATTGTGAGGGTCAGGCGATCGCCCAAAGGCTGATTCTTGCGTTGACCCCCGCAAATCGCTCATCCAGCATAGGTTTCACGGCTCAGAGTGGAGACTTTTTTCTCAATAATCCTTTGCTTATTGACTCTGAAAATGACCCCCACAATTTTGAGGCTTGAAACGCGCTCTGGGTAAGGCTCCTACAAAGGCGGGGTTTCCGATCAAGTGCGATCGGATTAGTTGGAAACGTGTCGAGAACAATCCCACCACCTGCGCGCGCATACGGTTTCCGATCAAGTGCGATCGGATTAGTTGGAAACTTGCAGTAAAGCATCTGCCGATGGATTCAAAAATTTGGTTTCCGATCAAGTGCGATCGGATTAGTTGGAAACCTAAAGGGTTTTGGGTTGTAAATCCTGCTCCATTTGTTTCCGATCAAGTGCGATCGGATTAGTTGGAAACTTGATTACACCAGTTGTAACCTGAACTGCGCCTCGTTTCCGATCAAGTGCGATCGGATTAGTTGGAAACTTTTGACACCATTGAAGTAAACGTTAAGCGACTGGTTTCCGATCAAGTGCGATCGGATTAGTTGGAAACAGTTAACAAAGACACTAACAAAGCAAGAGCAACTGGTTTCCGATCAAGTGCGATCGGATTAGTTGGAAACATTGGCTTGTGAGAGACCCAAACGCAGATTATTGTGTTTCCGATCAAGTGCGATCGGATTAGTTGGAAACTTCACAACCAAAGGCATGGCTGTGATTTCGTAAAGTTTCCGATCAAGTGCGATCGGATTAGTTGGAAACAAGAAACCGTCGTTTTGCTGATCTTTCAAAATGGTTTCCGATCAAGTGCGATCGGATTAGTTGGAAACCGTTTAGAACGATAGAAAAGCTGTTGGACAACCGTTTCCGGTCGGGTGCGATCGGATTAGTTGGAAACTTCATGTACTTGTTTAACCAGAGATGGAAAACTCCGGCGTGGTTTCCGGTCGGGCGCGATCGGATTAGTTGGAAACGCTGCGAGACTTTGGTCACCGTTGCGAAGTGCATTTGTTTTCGATCGAGTGCGATCGAATTTCTAAAAAGCTCGGTCAGAACGATCGGGCTTCTTCTTTGAGAGTGAAACGCGATCGTTCCGTTCTACAATCTGAACGGCTTTTCCCCTCTTCGACCTCAACTGTGAAACGAGACACCATCTACTATCAGATCTTCAAACGCTTCCCACAACTCTTGTTTGAACTGGCGAACCTGCAATCTCTGCAACCTCAGAACTACCGCTTCGACTCCGTAGAAGTCAAAGAAACCGCCTTTCGCATTGACGGCGTATTTCTGCCACCCGAAAGCGCACCTTCTAAAACCATCGTTTTCGCAGAAGTCCAATTTCAGAAAGACGAGGCACTCTACCATCGATTCTTCACCGAATCTTTGACCTATCTCTATCGCAGCCAACCGCTCTACGACGATTGGCAGGGGGTCATCATCTTCCCCTCCCGTGACCTAGAGCCATCCAAACCTGCTCTGCATCGGGCATTACTCAACAGTGACCAAGTTCATCGAATCTACCTAGACGAACTCGGCGATGCCACCCAACAACCTGTCGGAATTCAGTTAATCCAACTGACGATCGCCTCTAAGACAGAAATGATCGAACGGGCAAAGCAGTTGATTGAGCAAGTTGAGCAGGAAACCGTTCTACAATTTAATCAGAATGAAATCATTGACATCATTACCACAATTGCAATCTACAAATTCTCAAACTTAAGTCGGGAGGAAGTTGAAGCAATGTTAGGACAAAGTTTAGAAGAAACCAGAGTCTACCAAGAAGCTAAAGCAGAGGGTAAAGCGGAAGGCAAAGCACAGGGTAAAGCGGAAGGCAAAGCGGAAGGCAAAGCGGAAGGCAAAGCGGAAGGCAAAGCAGAAATGTTGCGGGTGACAGTTCCGCTACTCATAGAAGCTGGAATGAGCGTGGAGCAAATTGCACAGCGCCTTAACATTGATCTGGCAACCGTCCAGAAAGCAACCCAATCATAGTTTGCGAAATTGCGATCGCGCCCAGAAGTTAACATCATCGCTGATGGTGGGCTGCTACAGAGAGAAACGATGAAAAGCGCAACCAAGCTCGAAGGTGAAGCCATGATTCAAGTCATCATGCAAGAACGTGAAGGCGGAGAACGCGAAGTCGAAACCCCTGCTGGCGCGATCGACCTCCTCACCGATCAAGAAGTCATTGAAATCAAACACGTCCATAACTGGAAAGACGCGACAAAAGTACTGGTCTATCAAACCTATTTCCCCGATCGCAAACCCAGAGTTCATTTATTTGGTGGATACAGCAAACAAACCAAAGCTACGATCGAAGAAGCATTTGGCAAATTAGGCATTACGCTAACCTGGGAACGCGATCCTTTCTGAAGAGTTTGCGATCAGGTTTGTTGGTCTGCAAAGCGATCGTTGCGGTCTACAATCTGAATTGCTTCTGTGCGATCGCTTCGACTTCAACCGTGAAACGAGACACCATTTACTATCAGATCTTCAAACGCTTCCCCGAACTCCTGTTTGAACTGGCTGATCTGCAATCTCTGCACCCCCAGAACTACCGCTTCGACTCCGTAGAGGTCAAAGAAACCTCCTTTCGCATTGATGGCGTATTTCTCCCAGTCGAAGGTGCAACGCCCAGAACCATCATTTTTGCCGAGGTGCAGTTTCAGAAAGACGAATCCCTCTACCATCGCTTCTTCACCGAATCCTTGACCTACCTCTATCGCAATCAAACACGCTACGACGATTGGTATGGCATCTTGATTTTTCCGTCTCGCACTATTGAACCATCCAATCTCACGCTTCATCGTGCGTTACTCAACAGCAGTCAAGTCTATCGAATCTATCTCGAAGAATTAGACACCCTCGACCAGCAGTCCCTCGGCTTAAGCCTGCTTCAGCTTCCCATTGCGTCTGATGCCGAAATGATTCAACAAGCAAAGCAACTCATTGCACGAGTTGGGCAAGCATCTATTCCATTGATTGAAAAAGACGAGATAATCGAAGTGATCAGCACGATCGCAATCTACAAATTCTCCAACCTGAGTCGAGAGGAGGTCGAGTCGATGTTAGGACAAAGCTTACAAGAAACTAGAGTCTATCAAGAAGCCAAAGCCGAAGGAAAAGCTGAAATGTTGCGAGTGACAGTTCCTTTACTAATGGAAGCTGGAATGAGTGTAGAGCAAATCGCACAGCGCCTTGATGTGGATCTCGCAACCGTCCAGAAAGCAGCACAACAGTAGTCATTGGTGTTGGCAACGAAATTGAGTCTTGGGCAGGAAAATGTCAGACCTCCAGTCGGCAGCGATCGGACTCGTTAGAAACTTTGTGAAAATTTCACCCAAGTTAAAAACAGCCGATCGTTTGCTCAAACGAGGGGACACGATCGAGCGTGCTGCTGAAGATGTTGACCTTCCGATCGCAGCAGTTCGTCAAATCGCAGGTCATCTCAAACTACATTTCGCAAACTTGGACATTGGGCAAGCGAGAATCCATTAAGCGATTCATCCAGCCTTCGAGATATTTGCGGTTTGCTTGTTGTTCTTGAAGATCTGAGGTGTCGATCGCAAAGGGCATTAAGCCTAAAATTGCAGCCGTTGTGACACAAAACATGGATTTCTGAAAGCTGATGCAAATTCTCACGCGCAAATCAGTTTCACCCCGCTCACGAACCTGATAAAAGTCTCGCAAATAATCAGGCAGATAGTGACGCAAATCCTGCATCAGCAGCGTCGGAGGAATGCCAGCGCCCCCAGTCGGCAACGGATCAGCATAGAGAACGCCGTAATTAAAGCGATCGGTGTCGGGTGAAATCTGTTGAGCTTGCGCGTTGTAAGAAACGGTGCCCATAAAGGGAAATGACTTCAAGAAAACGGCTTCGACATACGGCACGGCCGCATCCATTAAAAACGTCAGATTGGCAGACTTGGGAATAATCTCGTAAGTGCTGTCACCAATTTTCACCGCATAGGTAATGGGCACACTTGCCGCATTGACTAATCCATCTTTGACATGGGCAACCACATCGGGAATAGCTCGAATTTCGCCTGCATCGTAGCGATCGGACAGTTCAAAAAACATCTTGCTCATAATGTTCCAAAACTGACCCAGCGCACTGTAATAGCAAAGCTGCCTGATCTGTTCGGGGATGAATTCTGGAAACGCTTTAGCCAACCCTCTAATTGGCAGATTACTCTTGAGTTTGGCTTGAGTGGCCTGCTGCACCAGTTCTTCAAATTGGGGAGAATCGAGGTATTTATCTAACCCGCCGCCGCCGTGCCACATCATTGCTTTCATGCAGTACTCAGCGAACTCGTAGTTGATGCGATCGTGCCACCAGTGCTTGAGTAGTTTATTAAACGAAACGTCGCCGTTAAAGTATTTGAAAAACGGAAACAACACTAAAAACTGATCTTGTGAAATGTAAGTGAGATTGCGCCAGTAAGCATCTAAGACAACAGCATAGCTTTTGAGAACGCCCACGACTTCGATCACATTGTCCGGCGAATCAGGCAGAAGTGCGCCCCCAGATTCCAGGCGATCGATGATCTCAGTTAGGGGGTGGTTTGAGGGCTTGCGGGTGGTGCTGACCATAGAGGGAGAGATGAGGGATGAGGGATGAGGGATGAGGGATGAAGGGCTAATTGTTGGGGGTGATTGGGTTTTCGGTGGCGATCGTTTGGATAGTTGGGGACGGGGTGACGATGCTTTTGAAGGGTTTGGTGGCGATCGTTGGATAGTCGGTCAACATGGCGGTCGTCGTGGTTTCTGTCCAGCGGACTAGCCAGTTGGGTTGTAGTCCCAAAACGACAATTAATGCAGCGAGGACAAAACCTGGCAAGCGTTCTGACCAGGGCACTTTGGGAAGGTTGGAAAACTGCTCTGGAAGCCGGCCGAAAAAGGTGCGGTTGACTAGCAGTAAGAAATAAACCGCCGTCAAGCCAGTGCCCACCATTGAGAGTAGCGTTTGAACTGGGAAAATAGGGAAGCTGCCGCGAAACACTAAAAATTCTGAAATAAAGCCAATCATGCCGGGAATGCCTGCGCTGGCCATCACGCCGACCACCATCAGACTGCCAATAATCGGTAAACCGCGTTCTGGATTGAGCAAGCCTTTGAGAACGGTAATGTCGCGAGTGCCTGTTTTTTTATAAACCACACCCACTAACACAAACAGCATGGCTGAGATTAAACCATGACTGACCATCTGAAAAACCGTTGCCAACAAGCTGAGAGGAGTCGCTGCCGCCGCCGCTAGTAAAATGAAGCCCATGTGCCCGATCGAGCTATATGCCACCATTTTTTTCATGTCGGTTTGAGCGATCGCCGTAAACGCCCCAAACAAGACGCTGACTACGGCCCAGGTCGCTAACCAGGGAGCCAAAATCGCCCAGGCTTCAGGAAATAGACCCAGCCCAAATCGAATCAGTCCATAGGTTCCTAGTTTCAGTAATACACCCGCCAACAACACAGAAATGGGCGTAGAGGCTTCAACGTGAGCGTCAGGCAACCAGGTATGTAAAGGGAATAGCGGAATCTTAATTCCAAAACCGATGAGAATCGCACCCAGCAATACAAACTGAGTCGCTAATGGCAATCCCTGAGAAAGCGCCGGATTGTACTCAAAGGAATGGGAGCCACCCAGCCAGGTTAATCCTAAAAATGCTGCTAAAATCAAAATTCCTGAAACGGCGGTGTAAATCAAAAACTTGGTTGCTGCATAGCCGCGTCTCGCTCCGCCCCAAATGCCAATCAGCAAGTAAAGGGGAATCAGTTCGATTTCGTAGAATAGAAAAAATAACAGTAAGTTCTGTGCCAAAAATGCGCCAGCGATTCCTGTGTTGAGCAGCAGCACCAATGAGTAATAGAATCGAGGACGTTCAATTTCAACATCGCTACAGTAAATGGCAACGATCGTCAAAAAGTTTCCCAAAACCAGCAAGGGCAGAGACAATCCATCCAGTCCCAGCCGATAAGTCAACCCCAGCGAATCGAGCCAGGGAATGTCTTCTTGAAACTGAAAGCCAATGCTAATCGCATCAAACTGACTGGCAATTACAATCGTCCAGGTAAACACGATCGCACTAAAAGCTAACGCAATTTGCCGAATCCGACGGGGGGCGATCGTTCCTGGCAAAACCCCAATCAGGAGCGCTCCGACAACTGGAATCCAAACTAAAGCACTGAGCATAATTCAAAGTTTTGGGGGTTGAGGTTTGAGAGTTAAGTGTCAAATGCTTTTGGCTAAAACATCAAGCTCAAAAGAGATTCCCACATTGACCAGGTGAGGACAATACCCAGCACACCAATGCCAATGAGAATGGTCAACATATACGCTTGAGATTGACCTGAAACGCTATATTTCAAACTTTCACCACTAAAAATAGAAGCCAGTCCAACTAGATTGACAACGCCATCCACAATATAGCGATCGAACCATGCACTAAATCGTGAAATGGTGCTGACGACAAAAACGACGGTGACGCGATAGAGGCGATCGACGTAAAAATCATACGCCAGCAAATCCTGTGCAAATCGCAAGGGTGCTTGAATCGGTCTCGACCAGTTATAGTTCAGC
>NZ_JBJPHS010000082.1:0-28492 GCF_052939495.1 Phormidesmis sp. 146-12
TACTTCCCTCCTAGCTTCCTTTCTCGCTTTCCTGAGTTTTGTCAGTCAAGCAGCGCCTATGCCAATCAAATCTTAGAGATTATGGCTCCCCTGCCAGAACATGAGCGATCAAAAGTGCTAATTGCTGATTTGGTCAAAGCCATTTTGAAGACCCAAAAAAGACCGTGGGAATCTCTGGGATCTTCCATCTTTAAACGTGCAGGAATGGCGGTCGGAATCGAACCCGATGATTGTTTTTATATTCAAAATTACAGGGCCGTGATTGGTAAAGATCGATTAGATTTATCTGTCGATCCGCCTCCTGATTTAGCGATCGAAACAGATGTCACTTCAAAGACCGAAATCGCTGCCTACAAAGCGCTAGAAGTGCCAGAGTTATGGATTTTTGCCAAAGGAATTCTCAAAATTAATGTGTTTCAAGCAGGCGAATATATCGAGTCTGAAGGGAGTCCAACCTTTTCAAACATTGCGATTTCACAAATCATTCCTCAATTCGTCAAGTGCGCCAAAATAGTTGGAGTCAGTCAAACTTTAGAAGAATTCGAGACTTTTTTGAGGAACGATCGCGAGTAGAGAAATAAATTGGCTCAACGACAACGGCTGGTCATTGCCTCCGATCAATTCAATCCGCCTCAGATTTTGTTGAATGCCGACCAACAGCATTATTTGAGTCGAGTATTGCGACTGCGATCGGGCGATCAATTCATCGCAATGGACGGACAAGGAAACGGCTGGCTGGCTGAACTGGAATCCGACCAAGCAAAAATTTTGGAAGCGATCGTTACAAAATCAGAGCTTTCCATTTCTGTCACATTGGTTCTGGCACTTCCTAAAGGCAATGGATTTGACGATGTTGTTCGGCAAGCCACCGAATTGGGCGTAACCTGCATTGCACCTGTGATCAGCGATCGGACACTTCTCAACCCCAGCCCCAACAAGCTAGACCGCTGGCGACGCATTGCTCAAGAAGCCGCAGAACAATCCGAACGGCAAGTCGTCCCCACGATCTTAGAACCCGTCTCCTTAACTAATCGCCTGTCCGAAAAATCCGACGATCGCCGCTTTATCTGTCTAGCCAGAGGCTCCTCTCCCCATCTACTGGATGTCTTGCTAGAACAAAAATTTTCCGCAATCACGCTAGCGATCGGCCCCGAAGGCGGTTGGACAGACCTGGAAATCGATCAAGCGATCGCCGCAAACTACCAGCCCATTTCCCTCGGCCGTCGCATTCTTAGAGCCGTCACCGCTCCGATCGTCGCCCTTTCTCTGATTGCAGGAGCGGTTGAAAGAAGGGACGAAAAATGAGGGGTGAAGGACGAGTTAGCAGACTAAAATTCAGAATAGTGCTGACCCGTCAATTCCTGTTTCATTCCTCCTCGCCAATGCGGGGCAAGCCCTCCCTCATCCCTCATCCCTCATCCCTTATCCCTCCATCATGCTGCTCGAACAAATCGCCGCCGCCTTCGATCGCCAAGATTACCGCGCCGCCGCCAAACTGCTCAAAGAATTCTTGCAGGAGTCGCCTCAAAATGTCTGGGGGCAGTTTTACAAAGCAAGACTCTATGAAATCTCTGGCAAACGAGAAGCGGCAGGCGAAATTTATCGTTATCTGCTGCGCGACGGGACAAATCCCAAACTGGTGACACAGGCGCGACAGGGAATTCAACGACTTGATGAGATTGCCCAGACAGAACACAAACAAGCCATTGCCCAAGCCACCGCCGACCCCGAAAACGCTGAACCAGGAATTCTCGTTTTGGAATCCATGCCCAGCGATGCCAGATCCTCTGCGGCTCAAAATCTAGCACGCATCATGAAACTAGACGCTTACACCGCCCGAATGCAGATTCCCAATCGCGGCTGGCGGCTGTATCGAGTCGGGGCGATCGGCGAACTGCAACATTATGGACAACAACTGAGAAACGCCGAAATTCCTGCATTTTGGGCTTCTGTGGATGCGCTACAAAAACTGCCCGTTTTTCAAGTTCACTATATTCAGGAATACCAACCTCAAGCGATCGTCGTCTGCCAAAACGAACAGGGGCAAATCGGCTCACTCAAATTTGATTGGTCAGAAGTCAGTCAGCGCGTCGAAGGGATGCTACCGATTTTTGAACAAGTCGTCGATACTGATCTTCGCAAAGGCACGATCGAACGGCAGCGAAAACAGACCACTCAAGACTACGCACACCTCTGCGATCTACACCTTCCCAAGCGTCGCTGCATTCTCCGGCTGTGCGATTTGAACTATCAATTTCACCAGGGGATCGCCTTTTCTGCGCCTCCCAAAGATTCCGTGGCGATCGACCAGGCTACCAACCGCATTCACTGGAATAATTTAATCGCCTTTCTCAAATATCAGCTTTCTCAACAGCCCGCCTGGTTAGAGTTTCAGACATTTGGAGAGACGGCGATCGACCACACGCTTCTACTCAAACGGCTCAACTCCCACGTTCACCTTTTTGGTCAAGACTCCAGCCCCTGGAATCCAGCGTTTCACCTTTACAGTGGATTAGCTTTTCTCAGAGAGTCGGCTTAGGGATCGGGCATTAGACCAAAGACGAAAGGCTAACAGCACAGCATTCAAAGTCTAGAATCTCACGCCCAGGACTCCTTTAACTCTTCTCGTCCCCTTTTCGTCCCTTAGAGAGAGGTGACTGACCTAACAGATTCAAGACAATAATAGTGAACAAATTAAGCTGAGTTGGTTAGAGAAATCCTATGAAATTCATTCGCATTCTTTTGGCTATTTTGGTTCCTCCGATCGGTGTTTTTCTGACAGCAGGGGTTAGCTCCGCTCTGTTTATCAATATTCTGCTGACGCTGTTGGGTTGGGTGCCGGGTGTGATTCATGCGCTGTGGTTCCTGCAAAAGGCTGACGAAAGACAGAACGCAGCCTACTAAGAAAAGCGACCACAAAAAAACATCCCGATCTATGACTGGTTGGGATGTTTTTTAATGAGAAAAATCAAGTTGAACGTACTAAAAACTGACTAATCAACTAGTTGTTTCCAGCTTTCATATTTCGTGCCATGTCTAGATAAGAATTCATGTTGGCACCGGGACGACGACGGCCTCCATTGCTAGTAGGAACGAGATACTTTGTAGCAAACTCGGCTGACTGTGGCTCTTTGGGGGCGACTGCGACAGGGGCAGTTTGGACGGCTGTAGCGGTCGCTGATGTGCCGTTATTTGATGCCTTTGTAGAAGCTTTCTTTTTAGAAGCCTCTTCAGCAGGTTTGGTGGGAGTCGGGGCGGCTTCGGGCTTTTCGGCTACAGCAACAGAGGCAGCAGCTTTTTGAGTTTCAGAAGCCTTTGGTGTCTCAGAGTTTTTTTGAGTGTCGGGCAGGCGGGTGATCGGGGCGGAGGCCGCTTCGTCTAGCTCCAAAAAGTACCCGGCGCTCTTGCGAGTTTTGGGAGCATTATCCGAAGCAAGGGCAGGTTTTTTGCTGCCAAGCAGTCCGCCGATAAAAGAAAGAATTCCGCCGAAAATGCTTTTGATGAGGTTGATTAGACCGCTCATGTGATACTGCTCCTAGGATGTTGCTGAGGCTGAGATTATAGGAATCTGGACTGATGAAAAACTGGGTGGCAAACAAGTTGGTCAAGTTTGACGATCGTCTAGCCTTGCTGATCATATAGCGTGTCGATCGAGCTTTCTCCCACTTTTGATAAATTCTGCTAAACAATTAAACAGGGTCAAAATCGGCGCAGTCTTGTCTAAAAATTAGCGAAACGATCGTCCTTTGACTGATCCATTTTTCTGAAGCACACCCAAGCCAAAACTCAGAACATAAGCATTCCTATAGTCTGATTATCAGATGCAGTGATGAACACTTGCAACCCCAAACCATAACTTTCTGTAGAGTACGATACGAAGTAGTCACTCTCCCTTCAAGTCAAAAAACCCTAAAAAGGACTTTTGCTCACGCAAAGAAGTCTCAGCTTAAGGGTTTTCGCAAAATCAAACGACTCAGATACAAACCATCCCAGAATAAAGGACAGAACCACCTCTATTCATCCCTCATCCTTCATCCCTCATCCCTAGTACGATCGCGCCCTCGAATCGTTAGAAAACAGTCCCAGTAACGGCCCCAAAATTGCCCCAAACACAAATCCGCCTGCGTGGGCCCAGTAGGCGACTCCACCGCTTTCCATACCAATATTTGTTTTTGCTTGCAGGCTGGCGATCCCATACAATGCTTGTTGAAAGAACCAGATGCCTAAATAAGCGACCGCTGGAATCCGAAAAGTCCAAAAGAAGAAGCCTAGCGGAATCAGTGTGAGAATCGAGGCTTTGGGAAAGCGCAAAATGTAGGCACCCATTACGCCAGCGATCGCCCCACTTGCTCCTAATGAAGGCACGGCCGACCCTGATGAGAAAAACCACTGTGACAGCGCTGCCAAAACGCCACAGCCAAGGTAAAAGATTGAATATTTGACATGCCCTAACTGATCTTCGACGTTGTTGCCAAAAATCCAAAGAAACAGCATGTTGCCGATGATGTGCAAAAAGCCGCCGTGCAAAAACTGTGACGTGATTAGCGTCACCCATTCTGGAAACCCACTCGCGTCGATGGGTGCCCCCGAAAAGTTCGCCGTCAATTGCCGAGGAACAACCGCCCAGGTGTAGAAGAAAGATTCTAACTGCTGAGGAGTCAGGCTCAATTCGTATAGAAAAACAAGTATGTTTGCTGCAATCAAACCATAAGTGACATATGGCGTGATCCGCGTTGGATTGTCATCGCTAAGAGGAAACACTAGACTTTTTCCCTAACTATCATTTGGCTGAAAGATAACGTATTTCACTCCAGCTTGTCTGTTCCCCTCTAGACAGATTCTACGGATTTTGATCCTGCGTGTGAAGCGAAGTCGATCGCTCATAAATTTACGAAGAACCACGCATAATCTCTGAGATGAAAGTAGCAAAACTTGTCTATATCTGAGAGGTAAACTTGATGGATCAGTCAGTCAATTATGGTGAGTTTTGCAAAATTCGCATTGCCGATATTAGCTTTAGGATTGATGTTTACAACGCCTCAAATTGCATCTGCCAAATTTCTGGCAAACAATGGGAGTGGGGGTTACTACGATCGCCAAACAGGGAGATCCCACAGCTATGAATTTGAACTCTGGGCGAATGACAACAATACTCAATACACGCTGAAGGTGTGGCGATCGCCCGACTATCCCAACAAGTCGCCTATTGAAGTTGAGTACTTTAGGTCTGCTGGCGAAGCTTTAAACTTTTTTGACTCCAACTACACAGACAAACGATGTGATCGTGGGGCAGCAGAAGGAGTTTGCATCAAATCAAGACAGTAGAGGTTTGAAGGATTTAATGTGCAGATAAATGTGCAAATAATTAAGACCCCCAATTTCTTATCGAAGTCGGAGGTCTTTTTGTTGAAGCGCAAAAAAATGCGTCTTCCTAAAATAGTTTGGTCAAAAATTGAACGAGCTACATTTTGCCATTTTGCATGACTTGTTGCAGATGATGCCGAATTTCTTGAGCCTTTTGCATGTCCTCTTCCTTCAATTTTTGAAAGAGTTCAACACAGGGCTGAGAGTTCATGCTTTGAGCATCTTGAATGTAGGTATCGTATGCCTTGACCGCTTCAGCTTTGTTTTGAAGAACCGTAAGCAAATCGTATTCGAGGTTGCTAAGAGCACGAGCGCTGTCGGTAGTCGTTGTCATAGTCAAATCTCCCAAATCGGTATTCCTTAAGAATGGTTTGAGAGGCGCGATCGTTCATCTACCAAAAGTGGAAGGCCAAATGTGGAAGACGCGCTTTTGTTGACCTACAAAACAACCACTCAACGTCCTATTTTCCCTTCACCAAAATAGAATCTCCTTCAACCTTGGCCTCATACATTGCCAATCCCTTGACAGCCGGCCCCTGTAATACTTGGCCATCCGCCGCAAATTGAGACGCATGACAGGGACAAGCAAACGACTTACGCTCTGTCTTCCAGGTCACCAAACAGCCCTGATGAGGACAGGTCGGATTGACGGCGACAACTGCCTTGGGGTCAGATGGATTGCGAACGACTAGCAACGGGCCCGCCGCAAATTGCTCATTCAAAATCTGCCCAGACTTATCCAGATCGGTCGCCGCCCCCACCTTCACAAAGCCATCCGCCCCCGGACTCGCCGTAGGTTTTGCTTCGGTTTGAGAATTAGACGAACAGGCCACGATCGCCACAGGCAAGCTACTCGCCACCCAGCCCAAACTCACCCAAGATAAAAAAGTTCGACGATCCATGATGTGTTCTCCAGACGGTAAAGTTTTCGATCGGGTTCAAGTCTAGCTGCTGTTCCCTAAATCCCTTCTGCTTGTAGACAAACCGGACAGTTTACTTGATGTGCCGGGAGCAGAACTAGAACGAGTGCACAATAACCCAAAGCGATCGACAGCGCCATCGCTAGTCTACGGGGGAAATGCATCCAAAAAAATAAAAATGCATCTTCCGCATCACAGTTATGCAGAAAATTCATACATGGAAATATTTTGTAACTACGTATACGAATTTCCTCTGTAATCTCGCCTAACTTAACCTTCAAGAGCAATCGCAACCCCGATTCTCGCACCCCACATCCGACCTTCCGCAGGTTCTTCTAATCAGGTGCGTCGATCGTCTGCCCGTGTTTCGGTTGGGACACTTTTTATTTCTAGGCACCCTCCATGACAGACACTATTTCATCAGCCGCGACCCTCAATAAGTTCGAGAAGTTAAAAGCCGAGAAAGATGGTCTTGCAGTCAAGGCCGACTTGGCACAATTTGCTCAAGTAGGCTGGGAAGCGATCGACGAAACCGATCGTGACCACCGACTCAAATGGCTAGGGGTGTTTTTTCGCCCGGTGACTCCCGGCAAGTTCATGATGAGAATGCGGTTTCCAACTGGAATTCTCACCAGTGGACAGATGCGGACGCTGGCTGAAATCGTACAGCGCTATGGCGAAGATGGCAATGGAGACATTACAACCCGCCAAAACATTCAGCTTAGAGGGGTGCGGATCGAAGATTTGCCCGATATTTTCAACAAGTTTGAACAGTCAGGGCTGACCAGCGTGCAATCCGGAATGGATAATGTCCGCAATATCACCGGATCGCCTGTCGCTGGCATTGATGCTGATGAATTGATTGATACTCGTGAATTGGCGATACAAGTCCAGGACATGATCACGAGCAACGGGGTTGGCAATCCTGCGTTTACGAATCTGCCGCGTAAATTCAACATTGCGATCGCCGGGTGTCGCGATAACTCCGTCCATGCGGAGATCAACGACATTGCCTTTGTGCCTGCCTATCAGGGTGATGAGCTTGGTTTCAACGTGTTGGTAGGAGGATTCTTCTCTGCCAAGCGGTGTGAGGCGGCGATTTCGATGAATGTCTGGGTGCCGCCGAGTGATGTGGTGGCTTTGTGTGAAGCGATTTTGATTGTCTACCGCAATCACGGTCTGCGCGCCAATCGTCAAAAATCCCGCTTGATGTGGCTGATTGACGAGTGGGGGATTGAGAAGTTTCGATCGCAAGTTGAGACTCAAATCGGCCACACATTGCAACCCGCCGCCGCCAAAGACGAGATTCTCTGGGACAAGCGCGATCACATTGGAGTCTACGCCCAAAAGCAACCCGGACTCAACTATGTCGGCTTACACGTTCCTGTGGGTCGGTTGTTTGCTCCAGACATGTTTGACATTGCTCGTCTAGCTGAAGTTTATGGCAGTGGAGAGATTCGCCTTACCGTTGAGCAAAACATCATCATTCCCAATGTGCCCGATTCGCGACTGACGGCACTGTTAGAGGAAGCGATCGTTCAGCGATTTTCGACTCAGCCAGAAAACCTTTCTCGTGCGTTGGTGTCTTGCACTGGCTCCCAGTTTTGCAACTTTGCCTTGATCGAAACCAAAAATCGAGCCGTGGCAATGATCAAAGAACTGGAAGCCGAAATCGAGTGCCCGCACCCCGTGAGAATCCATTGGACAGGTTGCCCCAACTCCTGTGGTCAGCCCCAGGTTGCTGATATCGGTCTGATGGGCACCAAAGTCCGCAAAGACGGGCGCACCGTCGAAGGAGTCGATCTCTATATGGGTGGCAAAGTCGGCAAAGATGCTCACCTGGGCACCTGTGTTCGTAAAGGCATTCCCTGTGAAGATCTCAAGCCCATTCTGCAAGAGATTCTCACGCAGCAGTTTGGCGCAAAAACAAGGGAGAGATGAGGGATGAGGGATGAGGGAGCGGTAAAGGATTCAGCATTTTAGAATTCGGAACTCAGAACTCAGAACTTAGAACTTAGAACTCAGAACTCAGAACTTAGAACTCAGAACTTAGAACTCAAGCCTGAAGATTCCTTTCATCCCTCATCCCTCATCCCTCATCCCTCCTTTCCTTTCCCAGCAAACTTAATTTTGGAAGACGATTCATGAGTGACCTCTCAAGACGGAAATTTATCATCACCGCAGGTGCAGCCGCGGCCGGAACGATTCTTGTCAATGGCTGTAGTTCTCCGAATAAGACCAAGACGGCCACGAGTTCTGACAGTTCACCCAGTGCGATTCCTGCTGTCAATTCGGGGAGTGTCGAAACGCCAGAAACGCCGACTGCAAAACTGGGCTTTATCGCGCTGACGGACTGTGCGCCGCTCGTGATTGCGTTGGAGAAAGGACTGTTTAAGAAGTACGGCATGACGGATGTCACCGTTTCTAAACAAACCTCGTGGGCTGTGACACGCGACAACATTGAGCTAGGGTCTGACAGAGGCGGCATTGATGGGGCGCACATTCTGACTCCGATGCCCTACATGATGGCTTCTGGCAAGATCACCAAAGGCAATACGCCGCTGCCGATGTACATTTTGGCGCGATTGAATACTGATGGACAGGGGATCTCCGTTGCTAACGATTACTTAGATTTGAAACTAGCTGCCGATAGCGCTCCGTTGAAAGCCAAAGTTGAAGCTGCAAAAGCGGCGGGTAAGAAATTCAAGGCGGCTGTTACCTTCCCGGCGGGGACTCACGACTTGTGGATGCGCTACTGGTTAGCAGCAGGCGGCATCGATCCTGAAAACGATGTGGATCTCGTCGTCGTACCGCCGCCCCAAATGGTGGCCAACATGGAAACCAAAACAATGGATGCCTTCTGTGTGGGTGAACCCTGGAACGGTCGTCTAGTCAACAAAAAGCTCGGCTACACCGCCGTCACGACAGGCGAACTGTGGAAAGGACACCCCGAAAAAGCCTTCACAATGCGGGCGGACTGGGTTGATAAAAATCCTAAAGCAGCCAAAGCAATTTTGATGGCGATTCAAGAAGCTCAGGTCTGGTGCGACAAAGACGAAAACAAACAAGAGATGTGCGAAATCATCTCGGCTGATAAGTATGTGAAAGCTCCTGCAAAAGACATCGTGGAACGAGCCAAGGGCAACTTTGACTTTGGTAACGGTCGCACGCTGGCAAATAGCGACTTGATGATGAAATTTTGGCGTGAGAATGCGTCTTATCCCTATAAGAGCCACGACACCTGGTTTGTCACCGAGAACATGCGCTGGGGCAGATTTGCAGCCGATACCGATGTGAAGGCACTCGTCGATAAGGTCAACCGTGAAGATTTGTGGAAAGAAGCGGCGAAAGCGATCGGTCAAACGGCCGCCATTCCGACCGATGCTTCTCGCGGCGTTGAAACCTTCTTTGATGGAGTCAAGTTTGATCCCGCCAACACCAGCGCTTATCTGAGCGGTTTGAAGATCAAAAAGGCCTAGTTCAGCAATAAGGCTTAAACCATCAGGCGTGATGGGCAAAACGTCAGCGATGAACTTCAACGCTTCGTGCTTGCTGGTTCAATCATCAACGATGCACCTCTAGACATCACGCTTGCTAGTTTGAGTATCAACGATGCACCTCCAGACATCACGCTTGCTGGTTCGATCATCACCGACGCACCTCTAGACATCACGCTTGCTGGTCTGAGTATCAACGGTGCACCTCTAGACATCAGCACCGACGCTCAAACATTCAGCCCTGATTCATTTTTCTTCTTCTGCCCAACTCGCTCTCAGGAACTTCTTCACCATGACAGCTAATCCTTCTCTCCGTCAGCCTTCACAGTTTTCTGAAAATGTTAGTAAGCAGTTAAAACAATTGCTGCCGCCGTTTATTTGTACGCTGGTGGTTTTGGTGCTGTGGCAGTTACTGTGTCTGAGTCCAGAATCCAAGATGCCTGGCCCGATTAAGGTAGTTACTCAAACGATTTTGTGGATTCTCAACCCGTTTTTTGATGATGGGGGCACCTCAAAAGGACTCGGCTGGCAGATTTGGATTAGTTTGCAACGGGTAATGATTGGCTACAGTTTGGCGGCCGTGGTCGGGATTGCGCTGGGTGTGTTGATCGGCACGAGCGAATTTATGCGACGTGGACTTGACCCGATGATTCAAGTGCTGCGAACGGTTCCGCCATTGGCCTGGCTGCCGTTGTCATTAGGAATTTTTCAAGATAGTAACCCAGCGGCGCTGTTTGTAATTTTTGTGACCGCAATTTGGCCCATCGTCATTAATACTGCGGTAGGCGTTCAGCAAATTCCTCAAGACTACAACAACGTGGCTAAAGTTCTGCGTCTGTCAGGCAAAGAGTACTTCTTTAATATCCTGGTGCCCTCAACGGTGCCTTACGTGTTTGGTGGTTTGAGAATCGGCATCGGACTGGCATGGCTGGCGATCGTCGCTGCCGAAATGCTCAAAGCAGAAGGGGGCATCGGCTTCTTTATCTGGGACGCTTACAACGCAGGCAACGAAGACAGCATGAGCCAAATTATCATCGCCGTTCTCTACGTCGGCTTGGTCGGTCTGGCGCTCGATCGCCTCGTCGGTTGGCTCGGCTCTCGCATCGTCTCCGAAAACTAATCAACGTCAGTGCGATCAAATCTTCGCTGCGGTTGTTAATTCAGGCAGCCCCCTATATCCCCCACCCGTGAGGGACTTTGAACCAGAAGTCTTATCTTAAGTTCCTCAGAATTGGGGGGTTGGGGGGCAGAAGCGCTCAATAACAAAGCAAAGCAACCTCATCGAATTCACGTCAATCAGGTCAGGGAATTAGTCGCAAGCCACTCCACCCCTTACACCCATTGCTGCCATGTCTGTTTTTCTCGGAATTGACCACGTTGATAAGGTGTTTCCGCTGTCCAATGGCGGCACCTACGTTGCACTCAAGAATATTGACCTGAACATCCGCGAAGGTGAGTTTGTCACGCTAATCGGACACTCTGGCTGCGGTAAGTCTACGCTGTTGAGCATTGTTGCTGGACTAGAAAGCCCGTCAGTGGGCGGTGTGGTGCTAGAAGGGCGAGAAGTCACCAGCCCAGGGCCCGATCGCATGATGGTCTTTCAAAATTACTCACTCTTGCCCTGGCTCACCGTTCAACAAAACATCGAACTCGCCGTAGACAAAGTTCTCAAAACGCTGTCACCCGCCGAACGCCGAGAAATTGTCGAGCACAACATCGAGATGGTGGGGCTAAAGCCTGCCGCTCACCGCAAGCCCAAAGAACTGTCTGGCGGCATGAAACAACGGGTCGCGATCGCGCGTGCCCTCTCAATTCGTCCCAAGATGCTGCTGCTCGACGAGCCGTTTGGCGCATTAGACGCGCTGACACGAGGCAATCTGCAAGAACAACTGATGCGGATCTGCGAAGAAAGTCAGGTGACCTGTCTGATGGTGACCCACGATGTCGATGAGGCGCTGCTGCTATCCGATCGCATCGTCATGTTGACCAACGGCCCCGAAGCCCACATCGGACAAATTCTCGACGTGCCGATTCCTCGCCCTCGCAAACGGATGGAAGTCGTCAACCACCCCAGCTACTACGGCTTACGCAACGAGGTGATCTACTTCCTCAACCAGCAAAAACGCGACAAAAAACGCAGGGCCAAGCAGGCTCCCAAAGTGGCGATCGCCCGCAACGGTCTAGAAAAAGTCAACCTGGATATCGGCTTTATTCCGCTGACCGACTGTGCGCCGCTGATCATTGCCAAAGAGAAAGGATTCTTTAAAGAATTTGGCTTAGAAGACATCAATCTGTCTCGCGAACCCAACTGGAAAGCGATCGCCGAAGGAGTCGCCACCAAACGCTTAGACGCGGCCCAAATGGTTGCAGGAATGCCTTTGGCGATGACAATGGGCGTGGGAGGCAATACTCCGATTCCCGTCGTAACGGCGCTAGTCACTTCTCGCAACGGCAACTCCATCACCCTCAGCAAAGAGCTTTACAATCAGGGCGTGCGATCGATTCAGGACTTTAAGCAAGCGATCGACCAGTCCCCCACCAAAACTCACACCTTGGGAATGGTGCATCCCGCTTCAATGCACAATCTGATGATGCGCTACTGGTTGGCGGCCGGCGGCATTGACCCCGATCGCGATGTTAGCCTTGCAGTGATTCCCCCGGCTCAAATGGTCGCCAACCTCGCCGCTGGAAACATTGATGGCTTCTGTGTCGGTGAACCCTGGAACAACCGCGCCATTCAAGAAGACCACGGATTTGTGATTGCCACCGACTTAGAGATCTGGTCAGGGCATCCCGAAAAAGTGCTGGGCGTGCGAGAAGACTGGGCGCAGCAGTATCCCGAAACCCACATTGCGCTAATCAAAGCCTTGCTGGTCGCTTGTGAATACTGTGGCGATCGACGCAACCGCGAAGAAATTCTCGAAATTCTCAGCCGTCCCGAATACGTGGGCGTGTCTCCTGCCTACATGCGTCCTGGATTTACTGATCCTTACGTGCGGAGTCAGGGTGCCGAGCCAGAAGCCATGTTGCGATACCTCTACTTCAACGTCGATCAAGCCAACTGCCCCCGTCGCACCGAAGCAATCTGGACGATGACTCAGCTAGCCCGCTGGAACATCACCCCCTTTCCGCGCAACTGGATCGAGATTTCAGAACGCAGCCGCCGGATTGACCTCTATGGCGAAGCCGCCCGCCAGCTAGGACTGCCCGACAGCGAACCCGATCGCGATTCCTTTGGCTTATTTGACGGCGTGATCTTTAACCCAGATGACCCACTCGCTTATCTCAACAGTCTCAAAATTCGTCGCGAATTCACCATCAAAGAGATCAGTCTCGACCCCGCCGTATCGCTGGCCGCCTGAAACTCTGAGGAAAATTTCGGTCAACTGCCTGACGTGAATTCGACAAACTCTGCTCTCATGACAACTTTAGAGCGTCCCTGAATCCCCCCTAACCGAAACGCTTACCTGAAAGTCTCCCAAATTGGCAGTTGGGGGGCAGGGGCTTCTAACCAACCAAGCAGGAAACCTGGCTCAAATTCACGCTCAAATTCACGGCAACCCAATTCACGGTGTATCCGACGCTATCTCGCTCAACCCCCTACCCTCCTCACCTATGCAAACCTTGAACACGCTGGATTCGGCTCCACAAACCAAAGCAGAAATGCCCTTTTTATCTGTAGACAACGTTTCCAAAATTTACCCGACTCCCAGCGGCCCCTACACCGTTTTGGATGGAGTCAATCTGGCTGTTAACGAGGGCGAGTTTGTCTGCGTCATCGGCCACTCTGGCTGTGGCAAAACCACCTTGCTCAACATGATTTCTGGCTTCAACACGCCCACCACGGGACAAGTCACCCTTCAGGGACAACGAATTACCAGCCCCGGCCCCGATCGCATGGTGGTTTTTCAAAACTACGCCCTTTTGCCCTGGAAGACGGCTTTTGAGAATGTGTTTTTGGCCGTCGATTCGGTTTATTCCGACAAGTCCAGAAAAGACAAATTAGAGATCACCCGCGAACATCTGGCTATGGTGGGACTGGATGAAGCGATGCACAAAAAGCCCGGTCAACTCTCAGGCGGCATGAAACAACGGGTCTCGATCGCCCGCGCCCTGGCCATCTGTCCCCAGGTGCTGATTCTTGACGAGCCGTTTGGCGCACTCGATGCCATCACCAAAGAAGAACTGCAAGAAGAACTGCTGCAAATCTGGAGTAAAAACCGCGTCACCGTTTTGATGATCACCCACGACATCGACGAAGCGCTATTTTTGTCCGATCGCATTGTTATGATGACCAACGGGCCTGCTGCCAAAATTGGCGAAATTATGACCATCCCGTTTGACCGTCCCCGCGATCGCGCCCAAATCATGGAAGACCCGCACTACTACACCCTCCGCAACGAGGCGCTTGACTTTCTGTTTAGCCGATATGCCCACGACGATGATGCTTAGTGGGTCTTTGGTTTGATTGAAAGGCCAAAGTTTTAGACGCTTCCTTCTAGCTTCTCTCTACCCTACGCTCCGGCCATGTTGACTCTCAATTCCGCTGCCTCCGATCAACCCGCTCTGAGATTTTTAGAACAGTATCCCGCAGTTTCTCGATCGCTATTTGCAGAAATCGGCCCCAACCCCAAACAAGTTGCCACGATCATCGACCCCATTTTGGCGACCCGCGATCGTGCCCAGGGCAGTCGTTATATTCAGGCAATCAGCACAGGTCGGACTGCTTTTCTGGCTACTAATTTGTCCCCTAATCGTGAGGTTTATCTCACCGAAGTTTCGACAAGCTGGCTGGTTGGTCGTAGTTCTCACTGTGCGATCGCCCTGACACAACCGTCAATTTCTCGCTGTCACTTTGCGATCGGCTATCATCCTGGTCGAGGCTTTTATCTGGTCGATTTGGGCAGCAGAAATGGCACCCTCGTCAACCGTCGTCGCCTCCCCATTCTGGACAAACACCCCATCCACCACGGCGACCTGATCGACATCAACGGCTTCACCATTCATTTCTTTGTCTCCAGCCTAGAAGGAGTTGCAATGGCGATCGAAGACACCCAATTCCCCCCAGTCCCCGAAACCAACTAGCCCCTCTTCATCGCTCCTCGCAAAGCGGAACAAAGTTCTCCCTCCTCCATTCCCGTGTGCCTCCCTTGTCCGATTACGTTGACACGTTAAACACGCGACATCCAAAACTCATGGTACTCACCTCTGCCTCGCTGCCTGACGGACTAACTGAGCGCATCCTTTGTTACTACGTCAATGTGACCAATCGGCTTCAGATTGCTCAGATCAAGAACATCCCTGGCTTTCGGTTTGAGCGGTTGATTTTTCCAAGACAGCGATTATTGTTTGAAGCAATCCCAGAAGCAATGCTGGAGATTTACACTCAGACAACCACTCAGACAACCACCAACTCAACACCCACCGAACGAATTTCTTGCTTTCGGCTACAGGTTAATCGCAACGCAGCAGAGAACGGTCAGCAAAACATGACTTATCGTGCTGAGGAGACGAGTTTGACAGAGGAATGAACACAGCGCTGATTTAAAAGAATTTTTGGATAGAGCGATCGCATTACCATCACTGGGGATAGATCTCACAACGCACCCATGAGATGATTGCAATCATATTAGCATCACAAATCGCATTGCTCAAAGTGTATTTGTTTTTAAAGTGAAGTTCAGACATTTGACCATAGACGATACACTAAAAAGAATGTAAGCACGAAACGAATGGACTCAGTTTGTCTAACGTCCAGCGTCCAGTGTCTTTCGTCTATGTCAGATTCCTTGAAGCAATGCCCTATAATCAGAGCTTCTTAGAATTTTCACACTTAAAAACACCTGTTGAGCATTCCTATGACCCCTCCCGCGAAGACTCTTTGTCCTTATTGCGGTGTTGGCTGTGGGCTAGAAGTCTTGCCTCCTGCACAACCCGGCAAAGTGACCCATCGGGATAGTGAAGGGACTCCCATTTGGCAAGTGCGAGGCGATCGGTCTCATCCCTCCAGCCAGGGGATGGTTTGCGTCAAGGGGGCGACCGTGAGTGAGCCGCTCCACAAAGATCGCTTGCTGTTTCCGATGGTGCGCGAGTCGTTGGATCAGCCGTTTCGACGAGTCAGTTGGGATGAAGCGCTCGATTGCATCGTCAGCCGCATTCAAACCGTGCGTGACACTCAGGGCGTGGATGGGCTGTGTATGTATGGGTCTGGGCAGTTTCAGACCGAAGATTACTACGTTGCTCAAAAACTATTTAAGGGCTGTCTGGGCACCAACAATTTTGACGCTAATTCGCGGCTCTGCATGTCTTCTGCTGTGTCAGGCTACATTCGCACCCTGGGAGCCGACGGCCCGCCCTGCTGCTATGAAGATATCGATCTGACCGATTGTGCCTTTCTGATCGGGACAAATACAGCCGAATGTCACCCGATCGTGTTCAATCGCCTCAAAAAGCACCACAAAAAAAATTCTCACGTCAAGCTAATCGTCGTCGATCCGCGTCGCACCCAAACTGCCGAAGTCGCTGACCTGCATCTAGCCATCAAACCAGGCACCGACATCGATCTGTTGAACGGCATCGCTCATCTGCTGTTGAAGTGGAATCAGCTAGACCACGAGTTTATTGAGCAACACACCAACGGATTTGACCAGTTCTCAGACCTACTGCACACCTACACGCCAGAATGGGTCGCCGATCGCTGCGAAATCTCGGTCAACGACTTAGAAACCGCCGCTCGGTATTGGGGCAACTCAAAGCGAGTCCTATCCATGTGGTCGATGGGAGTCAACCAATCTTCAGAAGGAACGGCAAAAGTCTGCTCGATCGTCAATCTACATCTGATGACAGGACAAATCGGCAAACCGGGAGCCGGCCCATTCTCACTCACTGGCCAACCCAACGCTATGGGCGGCCGAGAAGCTGGCGGATTATGTGGGCTGTTGCCAGGGTATCGATCAGTCGCCAACCCCCGACACCGCGCCGAAGTCGAACGGTTTTGGCACCTTCCTCCCGGCAGCATTGCTCCCACACCCGGCCGCACCGCTTGGGACATGATTACCGGACTCGAAACCGGAGAAGTCGGATTGTTGTGGGTGGCTGCGACCAATCCCGCCGTCAGTATGCCTGACCTAGAGCGAACGAAAGCGGCTTTGAAGCGATCGCCCTTCACGGTTTATCAGGACTGCTACTCGCCGACTGAGATGACGGAGTTTGCCCACGTCTTACTGCCTGCCGCCCAATGGAGTGAAGCCCCCGGCACGATGACCAATTCTGAACGGCGAGTCACCCTTTGCACCCAGTTTAGAACGCCGCCTGGAGAAGCCCGCCCCGATTGGGTAATTTTTGCCGAAGTTGGTCGTCGTCTGGGGTTTGGGACTACGTTTGCCTTTAATCACGCCGCCGAAGTCTATGCCGAATTTGCTCGACTCACTCAAGGCCGCCCCTGCGATCAGTCTGGGATGAGCCACGATCGCCTTGCTCAAGATGGCCCGCTCCAATGGCCCTGCCCCGCCCAAGTTTCAGACGGCCATCGATCGGATCGTCTCTACACCGATCACCAGTTTCACACACCCGATCGCCGCGCTCAATTTGTTCCCTATCATTCAAAAGGTCTGGCAGAACCTGCCGATCCCACCTATCCCTTTGTGTTAACGACGGGCAGATTGTATGGTCACTGGCACACCCAAAGCCGCACCGGACGAGTTGCCAAACTTCAGCAAATGCACCCTCACCCCTTTATTGAGATTCATCCTCGCGATGCCGAGAGATTGGCGGTAGAGGATGGAGAATTAGTCGAAGTGCGATCGCGCCGAGGATTTGCCCAGTTTCCAGTGCGAGTGACCAAAGCGATCGCTCCTGGAACTGTTTTTGTGCCGATGCATTGGGGCGCTTTGTGGGCAGACCATGCCGAAGCCAACGCTCTGACGCATCCCGCATCCTGTCCTGACTCAAGGCAACCAGAACTAAAAGCCTGCGCTGTACAGATTGTGCCTGTTCGACTGAGTTCCCCGATCGCCGAAAATGATGCTGCTGGTGTGTGGGGTAATTCTGCTGAAGCGATCGCGACCCCTCTCCCAGTTCGCAGCTAGTTTCGATCAATAGAGTTCTCCGAATGTTTTAAGCTAAAAAGCGTCATGTTGCGAAAGGTACGAATCGGTTGATACCTGTCCCCGTTGGCGAGTATCCTCACCTCATCTGTGCAGTGTTGGTCAGGTGTGATGCGACGACTTGGACGAATCTTGAAGCGTTTGATGAGTTTTGGAGAAGATGAAAAATTTCTCCATCTGGTAGAAGAGATTGAAAGTCTAATCTCAAAAGTGCTGTCGATCTTGATGGTGTTGGTGACGATCGTTGCCGTTTATGACTTAGGGATTTTCCTTTTTCAAGAATTAGCGAACGAACTCTTTTCCCCGAATTCGGCTCGATTTAGTGAGATTTTATTTAAGATATTTGGGCTGTTTCTCAATGTCTTGATTGCGTTAGAAATTCTTGAAAATATTACGGCTTACCTCAAAAAGCATGTCATTCAAGTTGAGCTAGTGATTGTGACTTCTCTGATTGCAGTTGCGCGTAAAATTATCATTTTAGACTTGAGCAAAACGACAGGTGTAGACATCATTGGGTTGGGCGTTGCGATTCTCTCACTGTCGATCAGCTATTGGGTGATTCGGCGAGTTAATTCTAAACATCCTAACTAATGAATTTAATTAATGAACTTAATGAGTCCCCTCGCTGTGTTGTCGATCGCTTCTGCCTCAACCTCCCAACTCTGAGAACTTTGTGAGAAGTTTTGCGGCTCAAAATCCCTTAGTCATGAGAAATTTAGCTGGCTCTCTGAGATTCGCAACCGGGGGAAAAACTTGATCAAACAGACGGTGAAGTACAGCCACAAAATGTTTGTAAAAAGGATATAAAAATGGGTGATTTCTTTCAGTTTGAAGCTGATTTTGTAGACTCTCTGCGCTGCGTTCCGATGCAGGTTCGGTTAAAGCTAGATACTTGTGGAGTTAAGCTAAAACTGGCTCAGTGGAGTAAATTTAATTCCCACGATCGCCAACTTCTAGTAAATTCTCCCTGTAAAACCAGTGCTGAAATTGCCGAGTATCGATCGCGCCTTCACACTCTAATTTTGCAGCGAACAGGTGAAACTGCTACCAACCTGGCGATCGATCCCCATCCAGAATGGCTTGCGCCCGATCTTCCTGAAAGTGTTCTGAGTCAAGCGCGATCGCTCAACCTTTCTCTCACTCCTGATCAATGGGCTTCTCTAACGCCACTCCAAAGATTCGCCTTGATCAAACTCAGCCGATCGAGCCACGAAAATCGTAACTTTCTCCCCGCGCTCAAAGAATTCCATTTAGTTGAGTGAGAAGTTTAGTTGAGTGAGAAGTGAAGTTTAGTTGAGTGAGAAGTTTAGTTGAGTCAGAAGCGAAGACAACCCTTCTTGAGCGATCCCCTGATTTAAGAAAACTTGGCAAACGTTCAATCAAGCGAGAGAATAGATCAATGTAACCCACAAGGCTGATCCAGTGAACAACGTCCGCACCGTATCCGATACCAAGCGTGCCTTCTACAACACTCACACTCGTCCGGTAAACTCCATTTACCGTCGAGTCGTCGAAGAGTTGATGGTCGAAATGCACCTGCTCTCCGTCAATGTGGACTTCCGCTACGACCCGCTCTACGCATTGGGTGTGGTTACGTCCTTCGATCGCTTTATGCAGGGCTACCGTCCCGAACAAGACAAAGAGCCGATCTTTAATGCCATCTGTCAGGCGTTGGGCTACGATCCCCAAAAGTTTCGCCAAGATTCTGAGCATTTGCTGTCTCTAGCGGCTAACCATTCCTGGGATCAGTTGCTGTCCACGTCGGCTGACGTTCCTGACACCTATTTGCGCGAAAACATTCAGGCGATCGCTCACAATCCCAAATTCAAATATAGTCGGCTGTTTGCGATCGGCGTTCTTACGCTGGTTGGCACCGCTGATCCCGCTCTGCTCAAAGACGAAACCAGTCGGATTGCAGCCCTCAAACAGGTTTGCTCAACGCTAAATTTGCCCGAAGACAAGGTACAAAAAGACCTGGAGCTTTATCAGAGCAACCTGGAAAAAATGGCCCAGGCTCAACTGGTGATGGAAGACTTGATCAAAGCCGATCGCAAAAAGCGAGAAGAACGTGCCCAAGCAAAGATTGCCGCCAGCGAAGCCGCCTCTTCAGAAACGCCCAAGGACGAAGCCACCTCAAGCTCATAATCTTCAAGCCATTTGATCGTTTTGGGGTGGATTGTCCGCCCTTTTTTGTTGGGCCTTCTTAGAGTCTACGTCCATTTCGTGAAGTTTTTTCGCCTTGTTGCTCAGAGCCTCTGCCCCCAAGCTGCCAATTCTGGGGGACTTTAAGACAAGACAAGCGATTTAAAATCGGGATCGAGAGGCTGCACGGAGAGTTCACAGGGATGAACAATGTCACTTTCGCATCCGGCAGGATTTACGATCGCGATCGGACTGCGGTTCTTGCCACGAGTAGGCAAAGTGACTGATCGACTTAATCTGCGGGGATCTTTGACGAATCGCTTCCATTTGGACTTCTAGCGGCGGACGGTTGCTTACAGACTGCTGCCAAATGCCTGCCAAAACGGGTTTTACCTGCGTTCCTGCGGGAGCCTGACTGAGAACTCGCTGAATCTGACTGACAATACAACCCGCGTTTCCGCAGACCCCATAGGACATGGGATGCCACTCTAGAGAGGCAGGAAAGCGATCCCACGGCTGCAATCGAGAGTCAAAGCCTCGTCCCCCAGCCGTCTGATTGCCCTCCGGAAAGAAAACGGCTCCTGCGGGAAGTCCGGCCTTTTGCACAGGTGCATTCGCCACGTTGAGGAAATCGACGACTCCCTGCATTGCGTGGGCCACACTAAACCGCCAAAGCTCGATCGACAACAAGGCGTGACGCTGACCGAGAGAAGCCTGATTTTCGTTGGGAGCCGGAGTGCGCCCCTGCCACAGTGCCGGATCGATTTCACCCGGAAAGAGTTGATCGACAGCGGCCACATCACCTGGCGAAATGCTGCCTCGCGTCAGATAGCGCTTGATTAACTCTCGCCCCTTATTATTCAAAGCCCGTTGCAAAATGGCTTGCTGAGAAGAGTCGCCGTAAATCCACAAATCTTGAACTCTACTGGCAACCGACGCACTTCCCCGACCGCGTGGATAGCGAATGTAGTCAAATAGCACGCCATCAGGACGGCGTTGAGCGATCGCCTGCACCATTTGATAATAATCCTGCTTGGCTTGCAGACTGTAGGGGTCGATAAACGCCTCATTGGGGTTAAACAGTCCCAGATCAGTGCTGAGTCCGGCGATCGTATTGGCGTTGAGACTGGTCAATCCGTTACCATTTTTGGCGATCGTGCTCTGCTTATCAGGTCGCACCGCGTAGGGATAGCCAAAATTCATGCTAAACAGCCACGAGTAAACTTTTAACCCGCGTTCGCGTCCCTTACGAATCGCGTCTGCTAGCAAATCGACTTTTTCTGCGCCTGACGTTCTCACCACCGAACCCCAACTTGTGGGATTGTCTGCCGCCGGGAGGAGCACCTGACCGTTGTAAAATGACTCGACATAAATCTCGTTGTAGCCGCGATCGACAATCCGATCTAGCACTTCTTCGAGCACACCGGGCTGAATATCACAAGGGTAAAGGCGAATCCAGAGGGCCTGGTTTTTGAGCCAGTTTTGAGTGCGACATTTGCGAAGCTGCTCGGCTTGATCCGCCAGGAGAGATTTGTACCGCTTTTGAGCGCCTTTGTCACCTTTGAGCGCAGCACGGCGGGCGGTTTCTTTTTTGGCGATGCCTTCGGCTGTCTGCTGACAATAAGGCAAATACCCAGCCTGAGCAGGACTTGCCCACCGACCCTGAGCGACCAAACCTGTGGCAACGATCGCACTCATCAGGCACGAAGTCAAACGGCGTTGCCCCTTTTTTGTTAAGGGTTGCAAAAATCGCATAGATGGCTAAAACCTCCTCACAGGTTTCGGATCAGGACACGTTGTTGAACTCAAGCACCCTTCAGAGAAGTCGATCGCAAATCCGGCAAATCCCCTACATCGAAGGTGCCCATTTACAAAAGATTTCCGTCCTTTACCCTATCAGATCATGCCAAAAGAGTCGCGTTTAATTTGACGTGAATTCGATAGAGTTTTTTCGCTTCGGTATTTAACGCTTCTGCCCCCCAACCCCCCAAATCTGGGGGACTTTCGGACAGGATTTCTTGCTCAAAGTCCCCCAAACTTGGGGGATTTAGGGGGCTGCCTGGAGTGATCGCCACAGCGAGGGATTTCATCGAATTCACGTTAATTTGAGGTAGAAGAATGACCCACCAGCGCTTTGCTAATCTCAACGGAATTTGAACCAGATCCCGACTTTTTAGCTTCTTTTTTTGAGAAATTTTTGGCGGCGATCGTGTCCGGTTTAGCCTGCTTTTCTGCGAGTCGGTGGGCGGAGAGTGCCTGAGCGATCGCGTCTAATCTGCGCCCTTGATCGTGGGTAATGCTGGCTTCGGTGTTGCCCAAACCAGGCGCATCCCACTGATTGGTTCTAGGGTTGATAAACGAGTAAACCCTCGCTTGCAAAACCGCATCTGAGCCTGTAAAGCCGCGATCGTAGGCTTGTTTGAGCCGATCCACGTAGCCGCCGTTGTCCAAGGCCGCTAGAGGAGCCTGATTGGCCAAATCGATGCCGTTGAGTTCTGCTTCGAGAGAGAGCATTAGTCGATTGGTGCCCGCCTTTTGACGAATTAAGTCAGCCTGAGACTGCAACCGACGCAACTGTTGGTAATCGGCCGCTTCGGGTGAGTTGGCTCCATGCTGATAAGAAAAACTGCCTTGATTCCAGCGGCCATTGCCAGGATCGACGTGGCCGTAATAGGCGCGAGTTCGACCGCCGTCTGGGGTGCGGGTTCCTTCTGCACTACCAACCGCCTTGGCCACGAGCGAATCGGAACCACCCTCAAACAGATCGGTGGCAGCGATCGCCTCTAAATCAGCTTCTTTGGGGCGGGCAGCGGCGATCGTGGCAGGCTGACTTTTTTCTGGGCGAGACCCAGCAGGCAAGGCAAAATCGAGTATCCCCGACGAGGACTGTTCTCGACTCGGCTCCATCACTTCTCTACGGGCCGTCGTTTGAGAAAAATCTAAGGTTCCACCCGCTTTGGCGATTTTGGCAGCAGGCATGACTACTGCGATCGCACTCAGCGCAACCAAAAGAATATGCTTCATGGCGTTCTCTATTCTGTCTCAGATCTAAAGTCCAACGTCTAACGTCCAACGTCTAATGTCCAAGTAATGTCCAAGTTCTCAGGTCAAAGCCCCCTGCTCAACGAGCCTCCAGCGTGCGTTCTAAAATGTCTTTCGCAGGTTCGACGATCGCCCATTTGCCATCGGGCTGTTTTCTCAAAGCCGCAAATTGCAGAATGTCGCCACTGCCGATCGCCTCCCCCTGACGCAGCAACCCCAGTTTGGGCGAGCTGATTCCACAGAGGCGAAACAAATAAGCAGGAACATTGGGCGTTGAGAAAATCACGCAGCCTCGCTTATCGATTTGCGCTTTGCCATCGAATGGGGCGTATACGCGATTGTGGTTGAGGTCGATCGAGATATCCCCCAATCCGCCCGTAACTTTATAGGTGGCGATCGTGTCTCCAGGTTGCAGTTCCCATTTTTGGTAGAGGGTTACGTCGATCGGCGGCTCATTCGATTGTGGGGCACCACATCCTCCCAACAGCGTGAGAACTGGACTGAGCAGCAGCAACGCCGCCCTAACGCACCAAAAACCGATATCCCGCATACTGATCCCCTTCATAAAGCACGACAAGCTGAGTCTGTGGGTCAAACGCCAGTGGGTAAGCTTCTCGGTCTGCGGTGGCTCCCGCCCTGATTTGCAAGCTCGACAACTTACAGTAAGGCTCTTTGGCAATCTCACGAATTTTGCTTCGACTTTCGCCTTCGGGCACCGTTAACAGCCTGGCCAACTGTTGTCTCGACAGCTTTGCTTGAGATTGCACCGTCTCTTGACAAGCCTCAACTGATTTTTTGCTTCCAAAAGAAGGCAAGCTGCCCAAGTCAAAAAACAGTCCTATTGCCAGCAGTGCGGCTCCTCCGGCTAGAAGCTGTTTGAGGTTAAATCTGCGACTCTGACGGGGCATTATAGCTTTCCTCCAATAAATAAACCAAGCGTGACGAGCAGCAGACGGTAAAGCAAGACAGGACTCGATCGCGGTACAAAAAAGGCTAAATAAGCCGCCACGATCGCCGGGACAAACATCAGCGCCCCGATCGGCATTGCCAAAACGGGAATGATTTCCACCAAAAAGCTCAGTCCAATCCGCAACCCGGCGGCTGCCAGCGTCCAGAGCAGCGCATCCAAAAGACGCACGATCGGTGGTTTGGGCAATCCCAGTGAGGGCGCAAAACGGTTTAGAGAATGGCGCAGCGATCGACGGCGACGAGAAGGCGGGGCAGGGTTTTTCAAGCTTTTGAGGGTTGCTCGCGTGGCGGCGGCCATTGGCTTTTGAGGAACTGTCCGGGGAAACTCCTGGCGGGTTGCTCGCAATCGATCTGAGGAAGCGCCTGGGCTGACAGATGGAAGAGATTCGACAGGCGGCGGGGTGGTCTGCTCTAGGGAAGCTTGGTCTGGGGAAGCGGTCGATCGGGCAGGTCGAGCCGGAGACTGCATAAATGAAGGCATCGACGGCCCAGAAGGTTTGCGCGGCTGAGGGGTTTCTGGAACAGGGGATAAGGCGCTTTGCTGGGCAATTGTCCGCAGTGCCTCCATCTCAGTTTGAATCTCGACCGACTGCTGGTTAATCTGGTTTGCTTGACTTTTAAGTTGAGTCAACTCGTGCTCTAATTGCTGAAAGCGCACTGCAATACCAAAGGGCGTTCGCTCTGAGGATTCGGGAGCCTCCCAGGTGAGTTTGACTTGAGTCGAGGTGATCTGTTTGGCTTTTGGGGTGGTCGATCGTTTGGCCTTACCTGCGGTTTGTTTGGCGGGGGGTTTGCGTCCTCGTTTGGCGGGCGTTTCTTCGGCAGAGGGGTCGATTTCTGAATTGAGGGCTGATTGAAGTTCGATCGTTTCATGCTGCTCGATACAATCCTCCACAGTCCGAGGAGTCGATTTCTTCAAACCAGGCTGCGTCTGTGTCGTCCGAGTGGACTGGCTTTCGGTTTTCAGTTCTCTCATCATCGTCTCCTGGGGGCTGGCGGACTTCACTGTTAGCGTAGTACATTAATACTATAAATAGTATTAATGTACTAAGGCGATTCAGTCAAGGGGACAGCCAGAGAGTTTTGAGCCAAAAGGTTGAAAATAAGCCGTTAAATCAGGTGAGTAGCGTTTTGCAGAAGCCCTCAAGTTGAGGACAAAAACCGCGCGCTGGTGAACAAAGTGTTAAAGTATGTCCGCACATGTCAAAAAGACGATCGTTCATTCCGGCAGACCATCCTTTAGGATAGGGATAGTAGGATAGGGTGCGAGACTCCTTGAGAACTTGACCCCGCCCAAAACCGCATAGTAAAAGATTATTTTCACATTGTACGCTCGACCCGATCTTAGGATTGGGAATGCGATTGTCTTCTCTCCATGCCACTGACAATCCTGGTTGCTGATGACGACACAGGCACCCGTTTATCGATTAGCGATTACCTCGAATCCTCTGGCTACTCAGTCGTGTCTGCTGAGAATGGCAAAGAAGCATTTGGAATGGTTGAGGTTTACCAGCCTCATTTGATTGTGACCGATATTACGATGCCTCAAATGGATGGCTATGAACTGATCCGCCAAGTTCGTCGTCGCCCATCACTGCGCCTATTGCCCGTTGTCTTTTTGACGGGTAGAACGGATACAAAAGAGCGCGTTTTGGGCTACCAGCTTGGCTGTGATGCCTATCTTGCAAAACCGTTTGAGTTGACGGAGTTGGGTGCAGTCGTGCGAAACTTGCTGGAGCGATCGCAGATGATCGAGTCAGAATGGCGATCGCGCGTTCAGGCCGTCCAGCCAGAAGTGTCTCCAAAAATTCTCACGCAGTCCCCGCTGATGGGCACCGGAATGACCGATCGCGAGCGAGACGTTTTACACCTCTTGAGTGGTGGGCTGTCGAATGTGCAAATTGGCGACAAGCTACATCTGAGTCCCCGCACGGTTGAGAAACACGTTAGCAGCCTACTCAGAAAAACAGACACCAGCAATCGCGCCGAGCTAGTACGGTTTGCAATGGATCATCATCTGGTGGACTAGCCGTTGAGACTGCAAATTAATCCCTCTCTAGGTGGTGACCTTCACCCAGTGCTTAGGCTTTGTCCGGCAAGGTTTGAACCGCTTTGATCAGGAGCGATGACATTAGCGATCGACCGATCCCATGATGATGTCAATGCTACCGAGAATCACGACAATATCGGCTACCTTCATGCCTTTCAGCAGATGAGGCAAAATTTGCAGATTGTTAAAATCGGCGGCTCGAATTTTCCAGCGCCAGGGAAATGGGCTATCATCTCCCAGCAAGTAAATTCCCAGTTCTCCCTTACCGCTTTCTACTCGCACGTAGTGTTCACCTTGGGGAATTTTGAAGGTGGGTGCAATTTTCTTGCCGATGTATTGATAATCAAAGTCCTGCCAGTGTGATTTAGGGCCCGCCTCCAAGCGCTTGGCTTCCAGATTTTCGTGAGAACCCCCCGGAATCTGAGCGATCGCTTGTCGAAGAATCTTTAACGACTCTCGCATCTCCCGAATTCGTACCTGATAGCGGGCTAGACAATCGCCCGACGTTTCCCACGACACCTGCCAATCAAAGTCGTCGTAGCATTCGTAATGGTCTACTTTTCGCAAGTCCCATTGAACACCAGAAGCTCGCAACATCGGGCCTGAAAGCCCCCAATTGATCGCGGTCTCGCGAGCGATCGTGCCAATGCCTTCCACACGCCGACGAAAAATCGGATTGTCAGTAATCAATCGCTCATATTCATCGACCTTGGGCATAAAATAGTTGCAAAAGTCTTCGCATTTATCGAGCCAGCCATCAGGCAAATCTGCCGCGACCCCTCCAATGCGAAAGTAATTGTTATTGACCATACGGTAGCCCGTGGCCGCTTCCCAAAGGTCGTAGATCAGTTCTCGTTCTCGAAAGATATAGAAGAGCGGAGTTCCGGCACCCATGTCGAGCATAAAGGGGCCCAGCCAAAGGAGGTGACTGGCAATGCGATTGAGTTCTAGCATGATGACGCGAATGTAGCTGGCCCGTTTGGGTACGGCAATATTGGCTAGTTTTTCGGGGGCATTGACGGCCACGGCTTCGTTAAACATCCCGGCTGCATAGTCCCAACGGCTCACATAGGGAACGTACATCAGATTGGTACGGTTTTCGGCAATCTTTTCCATGCCTCGATGCAGGTAGCCAATCACAGGCTCACAGTCGAGGACGTTTTCGCCATCCAAGGTGACGATCATCCGAAAACACCCGTGCATGGAGGGATGGTGTGGCCCCATGTTGATCAGCATCGGTTCGGTTTTAGTTTCGAGCATTGCCATGAGCAGACGACCTCCAAACGCTTTAAAGTTGAGTCTTTTATTAGCGAGTGTAGAAAGTCTGTGATTCAAGGTCTTGTAGATTCGTCCGATTTTTTGCAGATTCGTCCGGTTTCTGATCGGGTACTGTCAAAAGTGATGCGATAAAAAGTGATGAAATGGCGCGGAGGCAATCAGCAGATGTCAGAAGCGACTTCCTTAACGATCGATTTTGCTCAAGAAAAAGAAGCAGGATATGAGCGGGTGTTTGCTCAATTGCCGCTGCTAACTAGCTTGGCAGACAAGTGGCAGGGGGTAGATTGCGCCTACGATTATCTGATGCCCGGAGCCACACCTGAAGTGTCCTCAAAACAGCATTGTGTGGCTATTTTTACAGAACTCTCATCGCCCGCCTCGGTAGAGCGAACGTTAGGTGGATGCTTTCGTCAGGAACAAGTCATGCAGGGCGATATGCTGATTGTTCCGGCGACTGTGAGTGCGCGATCGCAATGGAACATCTCTGGCGGAGTTATTTTTCTAAGTTTTGAGCCGAGCATCTTTGCCCAAGCAATGCACGAATCATTTGACCCAGACCGAGTAGAACTGGTGCCCCATTTTGCCACGCCTGATCCTTTAGTTCACCAAATTGGATTAGTGTTCAAAGCGATTCTAGAAAATCCTCATGCGGGGAGTCGCCTCTACGCCGAGACGCTGGCAAACGCCTTAATGGTGCATTTACTACAGCACTACGCAACCCAGCAACCTGTTAGCAGCAATCCTGGCAAGTTGTCTAGCACTCGATTGCAGCAAGTGGTCGATTACATTCACGACCATCTCGATCGAGATCTGAGTCTCGCAAAGTTGGCGACGGTTTCGCGACTGAGCAGCCATTATTTCTCTGAGCAATTTAAGCAATCTACCGGGTTTACACCGCATCAGTATGTGATTCAGTGCCGGGTAAAACGCGCCAAGGAATTGCTGCTACAAGGAGAACTGACGATCGCAGAGATTGCCAGAACTGTAGGATTTGTAGATCAAAGCCATCTCAATCGTCACTTTAAAAGGGTACTGGGAGTGACTCCTAAATCAGTTTTGAGAAATTAATACCCTGGTTGACTGACAAAACTCCTGAAACCCTCGATTCTTCGTAGGTTGGTGTTG
>NZ_JBJPHS010000083.1:0-27400 GCF_052939495.1 Phormidesmis sp. 146-12
AGGGAGGAGGGAGGAGGTTGGGGCATAGAATTCGCGCCTAAAAGATGCGAATCTGGAGTTTTTTAATTCGCGACGGGATATTTTTTGCTCGTAATGGTGGTTTGAACTGTTAAGCAAAAAGTTTTGTTAGTCAAGTCTTTGGTCGTTTAATGGCTCGATCGCGCTCCATTTCCCATCACCTGATATCATGGCAACTGAACAAAGCTACAGGGTTCATTCTCTACCAAATTATGAGCATGACGGTGAATCCGCTTAACGATATCTATAAGCAGGCACATCAAGGCAGCGTTGCGGCAATTATCCAGGTTCTCAACGATAAGTTGTCTGACTCTGGGGTGCGAACTCGTGCGATTTTTGCCAACGGCGTTTTACAACTGCTGTGTGAAGCCCCCACCGAGGAGCAGCTAGAGCAAACCATGCTCACCGATCGCGTCCGCAAAATTTTGGAATCGATCTCGCCGCGCAATATTCGTCGGGTCAATATTAATAGTCGCATCGTTCGAGAACAGCAGCTTCTCTGGCTCGAAGAAATCAATCGCGATCCCGATGGGCAGCTTCTCTGGTCAAAAGAAATTTCTCTGGCGCGTCAAAGTCTTTTCAAACGGTTTCGAGAAGACCTGAAAGAACGGTCAGCCAACAGTTACGACCTCTCTAATCTGCCTAAATCGATCTCTCCTCAAGTCGTCCGCGAACAGAGACAGTTCACTAGGGGCATCGTGGGAGGATTGGCGCTGAGTCTGGGGTTGCTGGGAATCGGGTGGGGAGTCTATGCGTGGCAAAATGGTCGATCGGTCGCCGAATCTCAACCCGCTGCCCCAGCTAATCCCATCGCGCCCGTCCCAAATGCCGAATCTCAACCCATTGCTTCACCCAATCCGGTAGCGCCCGTCCCAAAAGTCGATCAACCGACTGTCACATCCAACTCAGTAGCGCCTGTGACTAAAAACGTTGCTCCCACCTCACAGGTTACACCTCCCATCCAGTCCGCCTCCCAACCCCAAGTAGACCCCTACTACGTTGCCGTCCGCCTTGCCCAAAAAGCCGTCCAAACGGGACAAACCGCCCAAACGCCTGCTCAGTGGTTAGAACTCTCCAACACTTGGGGCAAAGCCTCTGACCTGATGAGTGCCGTCCCGACTAGCGACAAACGATATGCGATCGCTCAAGACCGCAAAATGCTCTACCGCAGATACCAAGAATTGGCTTTACAAAAAACCAGATAGCGATCGGGTCGGGGATCAAATCAACCTGGCTTTTCTGGCGTTGCTGAATCAGGGGATGAATTGCCCCAAAGCGGCGGGAAACCCAAGGTTCAAAGTCCCCCAGAATGGGGGATTTAGGGGGCGAATCCCTCAATAACGAAGTGAAGAAACCCCACCGAATTCACGTTGACTTCACAGCGGTTTGGGTGAGATTTCGCTGACGATTTCGTAGTCGTTGACGATCGGCGCACCCGAAAACAAGGGAGCCATCTTCTTGAGAATTGCTTTTTGAGCGTCGTTGTCGTTGGCTTGCATCATCTCTTCAGTCTCCCAAAGAATGATCGAAATGCCGCGATCGGTGCCTTTTTCACGAAGCAGATAAGCGCCCTCAAACCCTTGCGCGTAAGTGGAAACTGCCTCCTGATAAAGCTGTTGCGCCTCCTCAAACTTGCCGAGCTTAAACTCACCAATGGCAACCTGGGCACACTTATGAATCAAAAAATCCTGAAAATCTGACATAAAATCTTCCTGTCTCTAAGCCGAGTCGATCGCGGGGGGTTGCTTCTATTAAACGCTCTTGATGGAACGCTGAGACTTGACCCCACCGCAAATAGACATATTTCTTAAACCAATGCTTAAACTAGCGTCAGTTCGATAAACTTTTTGGCGCTTCATTGTCTGGCATCTTCCCTCAAATTCTGAAGGGCGTTAAGACAAAAGTTCCGGTGCAAAGTCTCCCACGGGTGGAGGATCTAGGAAGCAACCCGATGGAACTGCCGACAGCCTCTCTAACTAACCTACCTATCTAACTGATGTTGAACCAGGCGATCGGGAACTCCCAAGAAACACCAATTGTCATTTGCCATTAGCTACAAATCAGGGTTTCAGTGCTATCGTCTATTGCTGATATTGCAATCGGTTCGCAACCATCTCGCTAAAATACAAACCTGTTCACTTCTACTCACACAACTCCTCACACAAAGTTATGGCACGTCAGGGCACTCAAACTCGATCGTTTCTTTCTTTCTTTAGGCTTATCACCTCGGCGCGACTCGGATTGGCCGCCCTGCTCTGGGTGAGTGGCAGCTTGGCGGTCTTGTCTCAGACTCCTTCTGCTCCCAGTGTCGTCGTCCCCACCGAAGCGCCCGCCCCCGTCCCGACACAACCCCCCGTTCCGATCGAAACTCCACCTTCTACAACCCCCACCCCGATCGAAACTCCGCCCTCGATCGACCCTGCCCCTGCCCCGGTGCAAACGCTTCCTTCGACCACACCTGGCACAGCTCAACCGGGAGTCTCTTCGCTAATCCTTTTTGTCAATCCCGCTTCGGGGAGCGATAGTGCTGACGCAGGTAAAGTCGCCACCACGCCTTATCGAACGATCGCTTATGCCCTTCAGCAGGCGGTTTCTGGCACGACGATTCAACTGGCTCCCGGTACTTATAGTGCAGAAACAGGCGAAGCCTTTCCGGTGCGGATGAAGCCAGGAGTCATCTTGCGAGGCGACGAAGCAGGCAAAGGGCAGAGCATCCAAATCACCGGAAGCGGCTCCTACACTAGCAAAACCTTTGCATCGCAGCTTGTGACCGTTTTGGCCGCATCGGGTAGCGAAATTCGGGGCGTGACGGTGACCAATCCGGCTTCTCGCGGCTCCGGAGTTTGGGTCGAGGATGTGAATCCGATTATCGCCAACAGCACCTTTACCAACAGCGGACGAGAAGGCGTATTTGTCACAGGCAGCAGTGCGCCCAGTATTACCGACAACCTGTTTACCAAAAATGGCGGCAACGGCATCTCAGTCGCCCGATCGGCACGAGGCGAAATCAAGGGCAACACCTTCTTGAATACCGGATTTGGACTGGCGATCGGCGGCACGTCTACCCCCATTGTCGAAAACAATCAAATTAGCCAAAACCAGGCCGGCGTTTATATTAACGACAACGCCCGTCCCGTGCTGCGAAACAACGTCATCACAGACAACTTGGGCGATGGCATCGTAGCTACGATCCGCGCACAGCCCGATCTTGGCAGCGAAGAAACCGCCGGAAACAACACCATCCGCAACAACAAAGGCTTTGATCTCAACAACTCAACCGGAAGTAACGTTTTGGTCGCGATCGGCAACAACATCGACCCCAAGCGCATCTCTGGCAAAGTTACCTTCGTCGCCAGTACCGGAAACGTTGCTTTTCAGGACATTCAAGGTCATTGGGCGCAAGCTTACATTCAGGCTCTCGCAGCGAGAAATGTGATCACGGGCTTCCCAGATGGCACCTTCAAACCGAGCGATCCGGTGACTCGCGCTCAGTTTGCCACCATTATTGCTAAAGCCTTTACCCCGGCTCCTCGTCGGGCGGCAACTAATTTTTCAGACGTTGCCAAAAGCTTTTGGGGATTTGGTGCAATCCAGACGGCTTCTCAGAGTGGATTTATGGCGGGCTATCCCGGTGGTACTTTTAGCCCAGAGCAGAAGATTCCACGGGTGCAGGTGTTGGTGGCGATCGCCAATGGCTTAGAGTTTGGGGCAGGGGATGTTTCGGTTTTGTCTAAGTTTGCAGATGCGACGGCGATTCCTTCTTACGCAAGTACGGCTGTAGCGGCGGCGCTGTCTCGTCAAGTGGTTGTCAACTACCCGACGGTGGGCCAGTTGAGTCCCAATCGTGAGGCAACCAGGGCCGAGGTGGCCGCATTTGTCTATCAGGCGTTGGTGAATGCAGGTAAGGCGCAGGCGATTCCGTCGCCGTACATTGTGCTGAGTCCTTAAACAGAGAACTGAGAGCCAATCTTCCTGACTAGGATTTGCGGCTCTCTAAGCGAAACAGCCACACCATCAGAGCGACCACGCCGATTTGTAGGGCCAGGTTAGGAAGGGCAGCTTCTATGTCTCGACCCGCCAAAAGCTGTGCCAAAAACACAAAGGCTCCGATCGCTCCCGATGCGCCAAAAGTGCCATAGATAAACTTTCTCAGCCCTCGATAAGGCGCTCTGGACTCTGCCATGAGAAAAGCGTACTTTTCGGGGTCGGTTTGTTTGAGGGTGGGACGTTTGGGCTTTGGGTCTGGCATGGGTCTGCAAAAAGGGTGATTCGATCGTGACATGAGTTGGGATAATTTGTCACACTTCAAAATTTGGATGGCACACGTACCCAGAGACTGCTATACTGACTAATCGTATTGCCGATGTGGCTCAGTGGTAGAGCAATCGATTCGTAATCGATAGGTCGCGAGTTCAAATCTCGCCATCGGCTTTCTAACAAAACTGTACGTTTGCTGTACATTCGCACACTGCGCGATGTGCAACTTAAAATTCATGCGAATCCACGTCTTTTTGAGGGAGATAGGAGGATCTCACGTCAGACTGTTTGCGCGGTGATTCTCTCAACCCGTCTTAAAAAGGGGAACTTCAAAAAGTCGCGTATGGCGTTAGTTAAGATTCGGGCAGTTCACCAAAGCGATCGCGATAGCGAGCAAGTTCGGCGGCAAGATCTTCGGCGCGCTGGCGTTCTTGAGTGGCTTGGGTTTTTGCGGCTTCGAGAGCAGCGGCTAACTCATCGGGAATCAGCAGTTTTTCGCCCTTGTCTAAGCGGTAAAAGCCGATCAAGCTGCCTTCTAGGGTAAATCAAAGCTGTAAAGGCTGACTCTGGCCGTCAGTAATGAGTTCGTAAGTCTCTCTCCGTAGTCGATAGCCGCGCAGCTTTTCGGGAATCCATTCTCCTCTAGGGTCAAACTGCCAATATTCTTGAACCCCTAACTGCTCGTACAGTGTCTTCTTAAAGCCTTCATCTTGGTTGTCGCGTCCGCCAGGTTCTACGTCAAAAATGACCATCACATCTGGAGCAGTCCGCAGTTTTGGAAAGCCTTGTAGTGCGTGTGATCTAGTTTATCGTACGATCGCGCCTGAAGGGTTGACGGCTCTCTGTGGTCGCCTGCGGATAGGCTGGAATATTGTTCTCGGCAGCGGCGACGCAATTGAAGATTCCTAGCGGTAATGCTTGAGGTTCCCTGTTTAACGATCGCCATAGCTAACCGGAATCGAGATGATAACCTCTGTGCCTTGACCCACCTCAGATTTAACCTTTAAGCAGCCATTGTGTTTCTCAACGATCGCATAGCAAACGGATAGCCCCAGTCCGGTGCCTTTACCGACAGGCTTAGTTGTGAAAAAGGGATCAAACACACGCTGTTGCACTTTTTCTGACATACCGCTTCCGTTGTCCGCAATCCAAATCGTCACGGTAGAGTGCTCTGCTGCTGTGCGAATGCGAATCGTGGGAGGTGATTGAGACTTGATTGCCGACTGAGCACTATCGCATTGCCGCTTGTCTTCTAGTGCGTCGATCGCATTGCTGAGAATGTTCATGAACACCTGATTAACTTGGCTGGCATAGCAAGTCACTTCTGGCAATTGCCCATAGTCCTTGGTCACGATGATTTCCAAACGACTTGCCCTCACCTGCAATCGATGCTGCAACATCAAAAGCGTACTATCAATTCCCTCATGAAGATTGACGGGTTTCATCTCGGCTTCGTCCAGGCGGGAGAAGTTTCGTAGAGAAAGGACAATCTGACGAATCCGGTCAGATCCTAATCTAATCGAGCTAACCAGCTTGTGAACGTCCTTTTGTAGAAAATGCAGGTTTGTCTCTTCAAGTTTGTTTTGAATCTGAGGAACCGCTTGAGGATAGTAGGTTTGGTAGAGCGCAATCAGGTCAAACAACTCCTGGAAGTAGGTCTCAGCATAGATGATGTTGCCGTGGATAAAGCTAACTGGGTTATTGATCTCGTGAGCAACCCCCGCAACCATCTGCCCCAGTGACGACATTTTCTCAGTTTGAATCAGTTGAGCCTGAGTCTGTTGTAGTTGTGCCAGCGCTTCTGAGAGATGTTGATTTTTTTCATGTAGCTCTTGAGTGCGCTGTTCTACTTTCTGCTCCAGGGTGTTGTAGAGCATTGAATTTTGCAACGAGATCGCACCCTGAGCTATCAAAAGCTGTAATACCTTGAGGCGATCGCGAGTAAATACCCCGGAAGTTAAATAATTCTCTAGATACAGCAGTCCGATCACCTCCCCTCGACTGTGAACAGGCGTACACAATACACTTTTGGGCTGCCGTCCTAGAATATAAGGATCGCTTGAGAAGGGCAGCTCGGTGCGGGCATCATCGATCACGATCGTTTCGGAAGTACGAGCCACATAGTTCAAGATAGACTGCGGCATGACCTGGCTAGAGTCAAGTGGGACTGATTGCACCGTTGGTTTAACCGCATCGCTAGACTGAGCCGCAACCACCCATCGCTGATCCTGCCGTAACAGCAATACACTCCTTTGGGCACCCGCATTCTCAATAACGACCTGCATTAAGCGATCGAGCATTTGGTCGAGTTGAATTTCGCTAGACAGGGCTTGAGACGCTTTGATCACCGCAGTCAAGTCTAGAACTTTGGAACCCTCCAGGCTACTGTTTAAGCTAGAACTAGCGGAAGTAGAGGAAGTCACTCTTTGAGACAGCGATATCTCTTCGGATTGCAGCGTGAGTAAGGTTGGATAGTCTTGCTCTAGGCGAGTTACTTTTGCTTTTGCGCCCCAACGAATATAGGCATAGTAAGCATCCGTCAGGTAAACTTGAGCGATTTTAGGTTTGCCCCAACTTAGATAAAACTTGCCCGCGAGTTCACAAGCCAGAGCTTCTTCTTGCTGATATTGGTGGGTGATGGCTCCTGCGATCGCGTGATCGTAATGCTCGATGGCGCTGGCAGATTGTCCCAAAACACGACAGTGTTCTGCGGCGACTAGATGAAACTTGTGTAGAAAATTGGTAGGCGTGTCTGCCCATTGCTGCATTCTCTTTTGATTGTGCTGTACTTTCTCCAGGATTGTCGTTTGTTCTGCTTCTGAAGCGATCGCATACAGTGCCAATCTTGCTAGTGAATCGTAGAAGTAAAATACTGGAATAAAATATAAGCCTGAAACTCCATCAATGTACTGCTCTGCCAGGTTTGCGGAGTCAACGGCTTGCTGTAGGTCGCCAAATAGATAGCTGAGAATTAGTTTGTTAAGATAGACCTGATAGAGCGCATATCGGTCGTCTGCTTGTCGATGCAGTGGCAGTAGTCTCTCTTCGTCATACGCCGCACCAGACAGCACGATCGGGTTCTCAGTAGACCCTAGTAGATTTAAGACGGTTTGCTGATAAATCTGGTGATAGGTCAGTGAGTTAATCTGATTGATTTGAGTCAGGGCATCCTGATAGATAGTAAACTGTTCTGCGAGTTGGTTTAGCTCCCATCCGCTAAAGTAGGCGTACTCATTGCGGTGCAGAATGCAGTAGGAGGCATATTCCAAATCTCCTGTCTCTAAGCCACTGTGATAGCCTTCTTTAAGCGGTTGTAGTGATGCAGTTAAGGGCTGTTGCCAGTGGGTCGTCATGCTGTAGACGATCGTAAAGATTTTTGCCTTCAGGCTTTTAGCGTCAAGCTGCTCTAGTAGACGAATCGCTAACTGTCCAAAGTGGTAGCCTGTTTTAGGATTGCCAGTGGTGGATAGTAGAAGCCCATAGTTGGCGTAAGCAAACGCAGACCAGGATGAGTTTCCGTACTTCAAAGAGAGATTGACTTGCTCACAGATCACCAAAGGCAGCAGCATCGGAGCACAGACAAACGTAATAGAAATCAGGGTAGACAGAATTCGCATTGCTGCCAATTTTTCGGGTAGTTGCACCAATGGGAGATGAATCAGGTCATCAACGGCTCGATCAACAAGCCGAGTTTGAATCTGTTGCAGGGCGAAGTCAATATCCGATGAGGTTGGAGTTTTAGGAAGATCAATGTCTAGCAGGCTCAGAACTGATAAAGCGAGTTTTAGTGCTTCTGACAATCGGTTTTGAGCAATGTTTGCTTGAATCTTGACTTCATAGACTTGAATGCGATCGCACAGGGTTTTAGCGTGCTGTAGTACCTGTTCTGTGAGGTAGTCCATTTGTTTGAGATCGCCATTGAGATAGGCAGACTCGACTGCTTGTGAGTACAGCATCAAGGTGAGATCGTAGTCTTGCTCCCAGGTGTCGATCGACAATAAGGCTCTTCCAGCCTCAAAGTAGCTAAAGGCAGCACTGTACGCTGCGGATGCAACTGCTTTTCTCCCTGCTTGTAGGTTGAGTTGTGCTAAGTTTTTGCGTTCGATCGCGTCACCCAGCAAAGTAGCTCCTAAGTTAAGCTGATTGACAATCTCAAACAGTCTTTCGTCACGGTTTCCTTCGGTAAGTAGCCGTTGACCAATCCGCAGGTGAGTGGCTTGTTTTTGATCGTCAGGAATTAGTAAGTAGGCGGACTGTTGAACGCGATCGTGGAAGAATTTGTAGCTCGGTGACGGACAGGGTGCCTGATTACTCAACTGCCACAAGGCATCATCGCCCGCTTGAAATAGCTTATACTCCTCTCCAGTGGGTACGAGCAATCCTTCTTGTAGGGCGGCCCAGAGATCAGTTGTTGTTTCATTGAGCGATCGCTCATACACGACAGCTAACGTCGCTAGATCAAACTGGTTGCCAATACAGGCCGCGAGCTTGAGAACGGTTTGAGTGGACTCAGGTAGCTTTTGTAGCTGGAGCCGCATAAACTCAATAACATCTTTGTCTAATGACAGGATTTGGATTTGCCCCAGATCGGACTGCCACTTGCCAAGCTGAAGGTCAAATGTGAGCCATCCATCCTCCTGCAAAGACTTGAAAAACTGAGTGCTAAAGAAAGGATTGCCATTTGTGCGGCGATAGATCAAGTCGCTTAAAGGCTGGGCTTCTGGTAGTGAGTCATTGAGGGTGTCTGCAACAAGGTGATTGAGGTCGATCGGGCTGAGGGGGAATAGCTCGATCGTCTGGACAGTTGCCCCCGCCGTCTGAATCTCCTCGATCGTCACAGTAAGCGGATGACTAGGAGAAACTTCGCTATCTCGATAAGCGCCAATCACTAACAGATCGTGACTATCTGGGTCGCTCATCAATCGCTGCATTAGCTTTAACGAGGCGCTATCTGCCCACTGCAAGTCATCCAAAAAGATTACTAAGGGATGTTCTGGCTTTGTAAAAATCTGAATAAAGTTCTTAAATAGAAGATTGAAGCGGTTTTGTACAGCACTTCCTGTTAGTTCTGGTGCAGCAGGTTGCTCACCTGTAATGTAGGCTAGTTCTGGAATGACCTCAATCATCACTTGAGCATTTTCGCCCAGTGCTCGCAAAATTTTGAGTTTCCAGCGTTCTATCTGAGTGTCGCTTTCGGTGAGACACTGCCCGGTCAAGTCGCGAAAGGCTTGCACAAAGGCAGAAAGGGGAATGTTGCGCTGAAATTGATCAAACTTGCCTCTGATAAAATATCCTCGCTGCCGCAGAATTGGTTTGTGAATTTCGTTGATCACAGCCGTTTTGCCAATTCCAGAAGCCCCTGTTACCAGGATGAGTTCGCTTTTTGAGGCGGTCAGGCGTGTAGAAGACGGTTCTAATGGTTGACGCTGGGCGACTCGTTCAAATGCGGATAATAGCTGGGCGACTTCTTGCGATCGACCATACAGCTTTTCAGGAATGATGAAGTGATGGGAGTAGTCTTGTTGTCCTAGTTCAAACGTAGCAATGTTGCCGCGCTGTTTCCAGTCGTGTAAGCAGACCTCTAAATCATGCTTTAGCCCCAAAGCACTTTGATAGCGATCTTCTGCATTTTTGGCCATCAGCTTGCTCACAATGGCTGAAACCATGAATGGAACAGTGGAATTGAGGTGATGAGCGGCGGGCGGCTGTTTGGCGATGTGGCAGTAGACTAGCTCGATCAGGTCGTCTGTACTAAACGGTAGCTGTCCTGTGAGCAGTTCAAATAGCGTAATGCCTAGTGAGTAAAAATCTGTGCGGTAGTCAATGCCGCGATTCATGCGTCCGGTTTGTTCGGGGGAGAGATAGGCGAGGGTGCCTTCTAAAACGTTGGGGTTAGTCAGGGTTGGCGTTTCGCGGGGCAACTGGGAGGCAATGCTAAAGTCAATTAGCTTAACTTGTCTGGTGAGCGGATTGATCAGAATATTGGCAGGCTTGATGTCTTTGTGAATGATGCGATCGCAGGACAGACCATCGAGAATCTGGGAGAGCGCGATCGCAATGTGTAGAAACTCTACCAAAAACTCTGAGGTTTCTAGTTCACGACCGTCCCAATTTCTCATTGCACCATACTCTTTGAGCGAAATGCCGCCAAAGTCTTCCATGACGAGCACAAACCCATTCTGGTAAGGCTCCAGGCCATAGGGTCGAATGACTCCCGGCAGATTAAGCTGTCGCATCAGGCTGTACTGATTTTTGAACTGCACGAGTTCGACAAAGCTGGGATAGGGGTTTTTGAGGAGTTTGAGGACAACGGGCTGTTGAGTCGATTCTTGGCGACCCCGATAAACTAGCGTTCTAGACCCTTCGTAAATGAGATGTTGAACTTGATATCCCGCTAACTGAATTTGTTTTGCCATCGTCTCCTAACCGTTGATGAATTATACCGAGTCATCTGTGCTAGTTATTCCCCACTGAGGCGCGCTTTTCACCGAGGTTTAGTTGTTTTCTGGTGGCTAGTTGAGAGTTTCGATCGCGCATCCATCAGAAACTGAATTGAGAAAAATTGCTTTTTCTAAAAAATATTGAGAAACAAGCGTTAACTTTACAGTTCTTCTTTGACTCAAGCCGCAAATATACTGAGGTAGATTAAAGAAATAAACTTATGAATTACAATTTTTCAGTATCTACACTGAAGCAGTGAACATTTAGATATTTCTGAACAATGAAGTTAGGTCTTGGTTGGCGATCGAATAACGCTCTAAGTATTTTATATTACAGGATATAAATTACCTCTCATTCAATGCATCAATCTTAGGCCTGATTTTTGGCTGATCTAGAAAAAATTTCGCTCCTGCCAACCGTACTGAGACGAGGTTTCTTTTAAGATTTATCGTGTTAATCAATACTTGGAAACGTTTTGAAAATATCCGTAACTGATCCAAATAATTCTATTTTCTGCTCAAAAGTCAATTTGATTTTTCTTGAGTTCTCCGTAAATTCACTTGAATTTCGCTCTACGGGAAATCTCGCTATCGGCTAACGCAGAGGGCAGGCTATCTTATCCAACAACTCAGTGTTTTCACGCTGACCTTACTCAGATTTCATCAACTATCTGCAAACAACCTGCATAGCATCCCTGCTCAGGTCAGTTTCCAGAACTGCACTTTAGAACTGGTTTTTGCAGAATCAAAACATCCCAACGCATCTAACAAGGCGCGTGACAGTGTTGTATTTAGAATTCGCGAATCAGTTGCTAAGGTGCTTCAGATTGCACTTAACAGGTAACAATGCATATGGTACTGTCTAACAAAACCGTTCATTCTTCCTACCTTGTCGATCGTCTCTTGTCAGGGAAGGATGAAAATCTGTTCAACTCGGTCAAGTTTCGGTTGATTGCTCAAGCATTGAGAAAGTCTAATCTCAAACAACTTCGCATCCTTGATCTCGGCTGTGCAGATAAGGTTGCATTCCGCTATCTCTCTAATTTGGGCGTTGAGTTTGACTATTGTGGTGTGGATTATGAATCCCCTTTTTCACCTGATATTTTATCGGATATTCGAGACTCCAATCAAATCATCTCAAAGCTTCCGTGGCAGCCAAATGTCATCTTTTTACTAGATGTGTTGGAGCATCTGGAGGGACTCGAAGTAGACATTTTGCAAGTGCTGCAAGCTTGTTGCTCGATTTTGCCGCCTGGGGGTTTGGTGGTTGTGACGATTCCACAGATGTATCGGCTCGATCGCTTCAAGTTCAAGCATCTCCACTACAAAGAACATAAGATTCGGCTACGTCAAAACGAATGGTATAACCTTCTCAGCCATGAACTCAAGGTTTGCAACAGTCAGGGCGTTGGCTTTATTTCGGTTCTTCCCTACTTAGTCATGTTTCACCCCCGCTACGAAAAGACTCCTTTCCTGATGCGTCTATTCAAGCAACTGCGCGAGAAAACTCTGGAAAAGCCATTTCTACGCAAGTTAGACTGGCATCTGAGTCGGTTGCTCGGTGGTGTGCCCTTTTTCCGCAAGTGGACGAATGATGTCTTGTTTGTCTGCGAAGTGCCGCGCGCTAAGTTCTAATACGATCGTCAATCTTGCACCATTCTATTAATCTGGCAATGGTTGAGAATACAGAGATTTTGGGCGTTGCTGATTGAAGGGATGAATCTGTGGAAAGTGTCAACTTTTTCGCCCCCTAAATCCCCCAAAATTGGGGGACTTTGAACATTGAGTTTACCTTCACATTTGGGCAATTCATCCCGTAATTCAGCAATGCCAGATTTTGTAGTTCATCGCCCATAAACTACTTTCTAACCGTTTTTTGTAGGCAATGTTCACACCTCAGAAATGTACGCTCTATTAACGTCAGTTAGGTTAATCGTCTAGTTAAAGTGGAGGGGGATTTAAAGTGAGATCTCCCTCTCATTTCGATGTGGTTTGCTCACCAGGATCAACTGTGAAACAGGGAGACACTTAATGAATCGTTTTCATCCAGATTTTTTGGGTGAGGTTGCTCGTCGAGTCGGCATCAAACCTCATTCTGGATACCGTCAATTTGTCGTACAACATCTCTACGAAGATACGCTGCGGCTACTTCTAACTTCTCATCAGTTTTTTGCGATCGAAGTTGTGATTGGCATTGGCTACTCTGGCAAAGACCACGTTGTAGAAGCCTTGCAGCGTCAGGGCATTCGGGTACTCACTCCAGGGTTTGACGAATTGGAAGAAACTATCCAGGTTGAGTTGAAAAATAGCCTCGAACAGTGTCGTCAAGCAGGTCATCAACTCCTTTTGCATGAAGTAGGTGGGTATGCAATCACTTGCTTTCACAAATACTACCGAGACTATCAAAACTATGTGCGCGGCGGTGTTGAGATTACTAAGCAGGGGGTCTGGGCGGCGCAGCGTATTGAAGATCTTTTGATTCCTCAGTTAAATTGCGCTGAGACTCGTCTCAAGGAAATTGAGGGGGATTATGTCGGAGATGCGGTGGTGTCGTCTCTGGATACGATTTTGCGGGAGATTGGCTATGCGATCGCAGGTCGTCTCGCTCTCGTCAATGGCTATGGTTGGGTGGGTCGCGGGGTCTGCCGCAGTCTACGAGCCAAGAATCTTGTGGTTGCAGGACAGGATCTTGATGTGATTAAGAAGGTTGCGCTCAAGCTAGACGGCTTTTTATTGCGAGATGAGTTGGATAGCCTGGATCGAGTCTCGATCGTGATTGGTGCGTCGGGTGGCTGCTCGATTACTCCGGAGTTGATTGACCGATTGAGCGATCGCACTATTCTAGTCAGTGCTAGTTCTAAGAAGGTTGAGATTGACTTGGACTACTTAGATCGACAGGCAAAATCGATTGAGTTGATTCATCCCCATGTGGAGGCTTATCACCTTCCAGATAGAACGCTTTATCTCGTCAATCGAGGTTATCCGGTTAACTTTGTGGGTAGTAGTGTTCCGGATGAGATTGTTGAGTTTCTATTTGCAGAAGCGCTTATCTTGTTGGAGCAGTTAGTTTCTAATGATTTTCCACCGGGGACGTTCCCGCTTGCTCCTGAGCTAGAAGAGATTCCAGCACAGGTTTGGCTAGATTTACGTTAAGGTTCTTTCACTTCGTATATTGTTCGTATATTGGCGGTTTTGCCCCCCAACTCCCTAATTTTGGGTGACTTTAGCATACTTGGTGGGGCTGTAGGCGGGGTTTTGTGGACGGTAGATGCATCCTGGTTGAGCGATATGGTTTGATTTAGCTGAAATTTAAGATCATGCCCGACGCGAGGGTATGACTCGACAAAAGTGTAGTTTGCCCTGGCGAAAAACATGGCGTTCCGAGGAGATCTCGTGGGATTAGGGCTGTAGAAATCTTTGGAACAGGTCAAAGTTCCTTGCCCGTAAAGATTGCCTGAGTAATCACTCAAAACGAAAGGTGCAGCGATCGCCCTTTGGGTTGTCAACGAAAAGACGGCGATCGCTACGGATGCCAGCGCAAATATTCTCTTGATGAAATCACGGGTAGCTTTTGGAGTCATCATGAAAATTGCACTGTTGACACTGTTGATGGTTGTCGGAATTGAGAGGGCGGCGATCGCTAATGAAGCTCAGGATTCAAGAATAATGTACCTGACAGATATGTACCCTATCTGTGAAGGAGATCTATATAAAATATGTCAGTCAGTTGCTCCTTCAGAAGCACCTTCCCCAGCTATCAAAAGAGTGTTTGTATTACCTCCCACGCTAGTTATTGAAGAAGGTTCTCAGGGCACCTTACTTGAGCTGAGTGGACTTTCATTGATTCCATTTTCTAGCTCAAACGAAAGCTCCCCATTGTAGAGGAATTGCCCATTTTTAACCGACACAGGGCTGTTCAAGGTGCATCGAAGAAGACTAGCGTTAAAGAACGATCTATCAACAGGGTCTGACGAAACTATCTTCGTCATTAAATCTGCGAATGTCCAATCCAGATGTTTTGAAGTTAGCGATGTACAGGTACTAGGAAAATTGGATATCGGAGAACAATCGGAAGACGGCTGCTTAATTCCTAATTAGTCCACCATCAAGATCAGTCGATCGAGCCTCGCATACCAGGGGAACGGTTGGTCTTTGAGAACAGTCCACTTTTCTTTGAAGATCTCTGCTTGCACATGATAGTCCTGCGAGTCAGTAGCCACCGATTTGAACTTGAGAAAAAGGGTCATTCGGTGCGGCGTTTCACTAGTTGCGGCTAACCAACAGGGATAAGTGTAGTCGTCAGGATCAGTGGTAAGGCTAATCTGATGGGCACGAATGCCAATGTCGGTGAGGCGATCGGGAATTGCTTCGAGAACCTGCAACGTCAGACCCCAATCGGTTGCTTCAACTAAGTTAGTTCCGACTACTACTGCACGAGAGAAGTTCTTACAACCTGTGAGTTGAGCAATGCGAACAGTTTGGGGATGCTCAAAAATCTGATGTTTGGAATCATAAGCGATCGGCTTTCCACTAGACATCACCATCAGCGTCTCACAAACTCGAAAGGCTTCCTCCAGGTTATGGGTGACAAACAACGTCACTCCGCGATAGGTAGACAAAATTTTGATGAGTTGTCGCTCTAGTTGGCTGCGGAGGTAGGTATCAAGCGCCGAAAAAGGCTCGTCTAACAACAGGACTTCCGGTTCGGTTGCTAATGCTCTTGCTAGGGCGACTCGTTGTTGTTGTCCCCCCGAAAGCTGGTGAGGATAGCGTGCAGCAAAGCTGACTCCTCCGGGCGTGTCTAATTCCTGCAATTGTACTAGGGCAAGCTGTTGTCTGATTCGCTGAAGGCGCTTGGGTTTGGACAGATGACATAACCCAAATCCTACATTTTGAGCAACCGTCATGTGGGGAAACAAAGCATAGTTTTGAAACACTAAACTAACGTTGCGTTTGGAACTAGGCAGATTAATTTGCTTGTCGGCATCAAATAGGGTTTGTCCATTCAAAACAATGCGCCCTTTGGTTGGGGTTTCTACTCCAGCAATACAGCGGAGCGTCATACTTTTTCCTGACCCTGACCCGCCGAGAATGCCTAAAGTTTCTTGCTGTGCCGTGAGTGTGGTGTCGAGTGTGAAAGTAGATAGCTGTTTTTCAATGTCAACAAATAGTCCTTGTCCTGTGTCAGATTGAGGTTGTGTGCAATGGTGTGCTCGATGCTCTGAGGGAGTCGATCGCGTCCACTTTCCCCCTCGATTTACGGGTTCATCGGCTTCGATCGTGCCTGATTGTGGTCGATACAGTGTCTGCTCACATTGCTTTTGCCACAGGTTAACCATGATCAGACCCGACAGTGAGAGCGCCATGATCACACTTGCCCACAACCAGGCTTGACCCAGATCTCCGGCTTCGACTGCGAAGTAGATAGCCATTGGCATGGTTTGAGTTTCCCCAGGAATGTTGCCCGCCAGCATCAGCGTGGCTCCAAATTCTCCTAATGCCCGCGCAAAGGCGAGTGTGCTTCCGGCTAATAGTCCAGGCACTGATAACGGTAAGAGAATCTGTCTAAAAATTCGTAGTTCTGAGGCTCCTAATGTTCTAGCTACTTGGAGTAGGCTAGAGTCGATTTGCTCAAATGCCCCCAATGCTGTTTTGTACATCAGAGGAAACGAGACGACGATCGCCGCCACAACTGCCGCATACCAGGTAAAGATGATTGTAAAGTCAAACTGCTCCATCAGGTTGCCAAGCGGCCCATTTCTACCAAACAGCAATAGCAGAAGAAACCCAACTACAGTCGGCGGTAAAATCAATGGAGCAATGAGAATGCCTTCGATAATCGCTTTCCAGCGACCGCGATAGCCCAACATCCAGTAAGCGGCGGCCGTACCAAGCAAGAAGGTAACGATCGTTGCCAAGCCAGCCGTTTTGAGGGAAATCCAGAAGGGGGAAAGATCTAGTTCCATAGGTTCAAGCTATTAGCTCGTGACTGGTGAATCAAGGAAGTTTTGTGACTTGAAGAACTTTAACGACAGGCTTTAACTACCCCAAAATTCTCGACTAAGACACGTTAAAACCGTACTTCTGAAACACTTGTTTTGCTTGATTGCCAAACAAAAAATCGACAAAGCTTTTGGAAGCAGTTTGATCACGACTATTTTTTAGCACTGCGATCGGGTAGACGATCGGCGAATGTAAGCTGGCTGGAACCGTTTGGGCAATTTTAACTTTGTTCGTGGTTCTCGCATCGGTCAGGTAGACTAATCCAGCGTCGGCATTTCCGGCTTCGACAAACTGCAACACCTGGCGGACATTGTTTGCCAGAACGTACTTCGATTTTAGTTGATTCCAAATACCCGCTTTAGTCAAGGCTTCTTGGGCATACTGTCCAACCGGAACACTACGCGGGTCACCGATCGCAATCCGTTTGACTCGGACATGGGTTAAACTCTTTAAGTCTGTCACGCTAGACCGATTACTAGGAACAACCAACACAAGCCGATTAGTCAACAGATTACGCCGAGTGTTTGAGGTGAGAAGGTTTTTATGTTGTAGGGCATCCATCTGTCTCACGGCGGCTGAGATAAAAACATCAGCAGGGGCACCATTTTCAATCTGCTGTTGTAGTGCGCCGGAGCTACCGAAGTTGTAGCGCACCCCGACATTAGAGCGAGATTGTTGATAGATTGGGTCTAGTTCTTTTAGGGCATCAGCCAGGCTGGCAGCAGCAGAAACAATGAGTTGAGTATTTACCTGAACGATCGCCACGGGTGTATTGAGCAGCCGAATCCCAAAAGATACACCAAAGGCTAGAACTACAAGAGTGACGAACACCAGAATGCGTTGCTTTTTCATACAAACCTCTAAAGGACGCTGACAACAAATCCGGAGGTAGCTGTCACCAGAGCTTTGAGTTTTATATCATGGTTGTAAAACCTATAGCAAAGCGCTAAGTGCTGAGGTTGAGAAGCCGTTACGTCTGTCTTTTAGTTTCTTCCAAAGTCGTTGAGTTGCTTGGATCAGGCTTTTTTTGAGCAACGATGTGAAAGATGTGCCAATGTTTTTCTTCACCGATCGCCGTGATTCCATCTCGTTCTTCTTCCTCAAACCACTCAATCTCAAAGGGTTGTAAAAGCACTTCAACTTGTGGGCGCGTGTGATGCGATCGATGAGGATAAACCGCCCAGGAATCACGATCGCCAAACAACTGCCCACAAAAGCGTCCTTGTGGTTTGAGCGAGGTCACGATCGTTTGCCACAAGTCTGAGAAATTGGCAGGTGGACAAAAGGGAAGACAAAAGCTGGCATTAATCAAATCAACCGCAGCAGGCAAAGTCAAGGCTTCAAAACGCATCAGTTGAGTTTGAAGGTGGTCTTGTTGAATCGGACGATTGAGGAGACGATCGAAGGCGGCTTGTTCTGCGTCGATCGCCAATACCTGCCAGCCGCGATGCAGCAGTTCGACAGTATCCCGCCCATCCCCACAGCCTAAATCAACTGCTTGGAGCATGGGACAATCTAACAATCTCTCTGTGTCAAACCTTGCTAATGCTTTCAACAATGTTTCTCGCGGTGAGCCACCTTCTACGGCTTGATAGTAGAGTGTCCAGTCGGGGTTATTAGCAGGGATAGATGGATTCATAGTAACGCTCATTGAATGCAGGTTTAACACTGTCGATTTCTAGTTTATTCAAGCACTTTTGAGATTGCTGAAATACCAGTAGAGATTAGCCACGGTTAGATCAGAAACGTCTTGCCAACTAGATGGCACTAGAGCGGAGTAGCCTGATTTGGGAGCTAGATCAGCGATCGCGACTTCATATGCTTGTCGTGACTCAGGTTTGATCATAAAGCGCAACTGATCGCGTAATCCTCGAAAATCAGTTTGAGTCCGCAGCGTTTCATACAATGCCTCTTCGGGGGGAATTTGTAAAATGTCAGGCGCGATCGTCTCAAAGTCTTCAAGCGTCAGATTAGGAAGTTGTTGTAATTCACTGGGCGAAAGGGATCGGATTACATCAATTTGAGTTTGCCACGCTTCTAAAACCTGCAAGTCTTGATGATGAATGCGAGTAATTTCTGGAAAGATAAAGTCTAATTCAACTTGAGATTCACAACTAGTCACCACTGAGAGAACATTCTGTTTAATCTTGTTTTGCAGATCAGAGATACATTTGCTGGCAGCGATCGGTTCATTGTGTAATTGAAAGACTAGCGCGATCGTTTGCTCGATCGTCCAGGCGCATTCAAATCGACGCAATTTCCCAGCCGCATTCATCTCTGGCATCAAGTGAGGGTCGTTGTAGATTGCCAGTGACTCACTCATCGTCTGCACTGCATTGGCTAAATACTTGTCTCTAGCACTTACATTTTGGCACTCTAGCGCTAGTCCAACTAACTTTGTGGCTTCTGAAAACCGGGCGTAGGCGCGTTCTAATTCTCGGCGGCGATCGTCCAAGGCCTTCTGATCAATCCGCTGCAAAATCTCTGTATGTTGTGAGGTCAAGACTTGTTTAATATCCAAAAAGCCATTGTTCAATTCTTTTCGCAGTTGCTTTACGTCTTCTCGCAGTTGCACTGTTTGATATAAATTCACTGCGGTCAGAACTCCGGTGACTGCAACCCCTGCCCCGATAATAGCTGTTGTCGTTTGCAAGACCCCCAGACTTTGCTGAAGTGTTCCGATCATTTCGTAAGTTTTTTGAAACCCTCGATGTGTCTGAACCATCTGAGCGGTCGTTCCGATCAAGTCCAAAGGGGCAAAAAGAGACGGAAATTGGTTTCCTGTAATAAGTCTACCGATCTCTTTGATTCTGCCTGTCTTAGGATCAAATAACACGGGCATGATTCTTCCCATACTGTCAACCATGTGTTGCAGTTTACCTGCATCTAGAAGCGCTTGCCCTGCGGCAGTGAATCCACATTCCATACGGAAACCTGTGTATTTTCGATAGAGATGCCGTCAGTCTATCCGTAAACTTCCTGATTGAGTAGGATGTAGTGAGTAAATTCGCTAGTAGCCGACTCAGGTTCAGTAAATTTACTGATTTTTTGTGGGAGTCTGACTGATGAACGAATATTTCATGTCTTTGAGGGCGATCGCTCAATCTTCAACAGAACTGCTAGAGAGCAAAGGTCAGTGGACTCCGGAACTCAAACAGTCCGCAATAACACTACGTGACTCGGTTCAACCTTGTTTCGATGAGTTTCTCAAAGCAACGGTTCAACTTGGAAGAAATCTCATTGTCTGCGTAAAGGCTCTCGATCAATCGGAAGCAGTTTGGCAAAGCAAGCAGCAAGTTATCGAAGTCTCAAATTCCGTCATGTTAGAGGAAGTTGGAAAGATTAGCGGGTGTTGGAATCGCATTCAGCAACTTGCAACTCAACAAAAGGCGGAGGTTATCGGACAAGCCAAGCAGGAATGGTTTCAGCAGATCGAAGAATTAAAAGAAAGCTTCTACCTGAATGTAAAAACAAAGCAATATCGAGACAGTATTGGCTGGTCTGACAAGGATGGGTTTAAGCGAGACTTACCTGGGAAAGTTGTTTCTGTCTCCGAAAATCTGGATAGCAAAATCAAAGAAGTTCTTAATCACTTGTTGCAAGCATTTGATACCAGACATTTCAATGCAGCGCAGTCTTTTGTTGACCTGCTTGACCCAAAATCGAAACTTCAGCTAACTAAAAAGAAGAAAAGTTTGTTAACAGAAGTAGAAGATGGATTTGAGCGCCACCTAGATACTCTGTCTGATAGTCATACCGTCAATTTATCCCAAGGCCTTCACTACAAAATAGAAGAGTGGCGGCAACGTTTTGGAGACATCTCCTGGGAAGAAGTTGCTAAGTTTAGAGATGAAGGACTGACAAAAATTGAGCAGCGAGTTGAAATGGTGATTAGCGATCGCCTCGCCATGCTTCAAAAAGTCGTGAAGTGGGCGCTCACCTTCTACAATTATTTTCTCAACATTCAAAAGCGCTATCAACAAGAAACCCCCGAACAGCGCGCAGCAGAAAAAGCTTGGATTGATCAACAACGACAACAACTCAAACAACTACTAGCCAGTGTCGAACTAAGCCTGAAGTAATCTAAGCTTGTGGGAATTTGATGAAAGGCTTCATTCAAAACGATTACAAATCTGCAAGTCCTCCCAACTTCCCACAGATAAAGAACTTTGACATAAAAATCCTCGCTTAAAGCCCGCCAGAATTGGGGGGTTGGGGGGCAGAAGATTTGCACACCGAAGCGAAAAAACTCCATCGTCCAGTGCCCCTCCCCATGAACCCAACAAAAAACCCCCAACTCCAAATTTGGAATTGAGGGCAATGAATCAAATTAGTGCTTGAGACTAGCGTTCCCACTTTTGGGCCACGACTTCGGCCAGATCAACCACGCGCTGACTGTAGCCCCACTCGTTGTCATACCACGCAACGACCTTCACCATGTCGCCACCCATCACCATTGTCAACGCCGAATCCACGATCGACGACTCATCCGTCCCCGCGTGGTCACTCGACACCAAAGGCAAATCGCAATATTTGATAATGCCCTTCATCGATCCTTCAGAAGCATCTTTGAGAACTTGATTGACCTGCTCGGCGATCGTCGCCTTTTCAACGTTGACGACCAGATCGACCACAGACACATTGGGAGTCGGCACCCGCATCGCGATTCCGTTCAGCTTACCGCTCAGTTCAGGAAGCACCAGAGCGACTGCCTTAGCCGCCCCCGTCGAGGTCGGGACAATGTTCATCGCCGCAGCCCGTGCCCGACGCAAATCTCGGTGGCTGGCATCCAACAAACGCTGATCGCCTGTATAGCTATGAGTCGTCGTCATCGTGCCTTTGATGATGCCAAAATTATCATTGATCACCTTGGCGATCGGGGCAAGACAGTTGGTGGTGCAGCTTGCGTTACTGATGACATTGTGTTTGTGGTGATCGTACTTCTCATGATTCACGCCAACGACAAATGTCCCATCTTCATTTTTGCCAGGAGCCGTAATCAAAACCTTTTTGGCACCTGCATTGATGTGTTTTGTGGCACCTTCTTTGCTGATGAAGACCCCCGTCGATTCGATGATCAGATCGATGTCCCAATCTTTCCAGGGCAAGTTCTCAGGATTGCGATCAGACGTACATTTCACCACTTTGCCGTTGACGGTAATGGTATTTTCGTCAGCATCGATATCTGCGTTAAACCTGCCCAACATGGTGTCGTACTTGAGCAGGTGAGCATTGGTTCTAGGGTCAGACGTGTCATTGATGGCGACGACTTCTATCTGACTGTTTTCCCTGCCTGCCCAACACCGCATGAAGTTGCGTCCGATGCGTCCAAAGCCATTGATCGCTACTCTAATCACTGCGTCTTGCCCTCTGTAGATAAATACCTATTAATGAGAGTCATCATATCGTAAAAGGTTGATCGATTCTTAAGGAAAAATGTAGAAAAGTGAGGAGTGAGGAGTGAGGAGTGAGGAGTCGCTCAAAGCCTATGATTGGTATAGTTTGTGGGCTTCGATATAGGCTTCTACAGACTCTGGGATCAGGTGACAAAGCGGTTCCTGCAAGGTTGCGCTGCCTCGCCTGTACTGACGAATCAGACTAGACGAAAGCGCGATCAGCTCCATCTCAATCCACTGCGATCGCACCCCTCGCTCGTTCTGAGTTTTGAATCCTAAATTCTGACTTAATTTCTCCTCACCCCTGACCCCTGGCCCCTCTCTCCTCCCTCCTCTCTCCTCCCTCGATCGCGGAGCCACCAGCCAAATACAGGCTTGCCGCAATTCCTCACTGCCTCGCCACCGGGCCAAATTCTCAAACGCATCAGCACCAATGATCCAGAACCACTGTGTGTCGGGATAAACCACTTGCAGATCGTGAAAGGTGTCGATCGCCCAGGAAACGCCTTCTCGCCGAGCTTCGATGTCTGAGGTGGTGAAATGAGGATGAGGGGCGATCGCCAACCGCACCATTTCTAAGCGATCCTCAAACTTGGCGAGGTCTCGTTTGTGCGGCGGCAGACGACTCGGAACCCAGAGTACGCTGTCCAGAGCAAACTGCTCAAAAGCCGCCTCCGCGATGTGCAGGTGCCCTCGATGCACCGGGTTAAACGTGCCGCCAAAGATGGCTAACTTTTTCATGAAAAAACAGAATCAAACCGCGACGTGCGACTTCTTTGAGTTTTCTATTTTAAGGAGTTAGAGAATTATTCTGTAGATGACCTCACGTTGAGATCTCTTTAGCTCGTTCAAAAAGGGGAGACATCAATTTAAGGTTGCACATCGCGTGACAAACTCCATTTTTCCTGGTTAAGTCAAACAGCAGCATCAATTTTCTTTATGGTTGTGCTGTTTTAAATGATCCAGGGTATCGTAAATGGCAAATCAAATTTAACTAGAAAAATTACTGAACTGACTCTGTATTTTTATCAGGAAATCGTCGAGTTGGTGGCGTAGTTAACCAGTTAGGATGATCCACAAAACGCAGATGTATCAAAACCGCTAGACAAAATCCGATTTTTCACTTAATTAATAGGAATGCTTTGTCACTTGTCTAGAGGAAAAGACCGCAAATTCCAATTAATCTATACCGTGAAAAAGCAATCCTTGATATGATAGCGCGTGTTATTGGTGTGGTGTGTAAGGAGCTAAGATGCTGAATTCCGTTGATTTCAGCGGCAGACCATTTCATTTTATTGGAATCGGTGGAATTGGAATGTCAGCCCTCGCTTATGTCTTAACAAAGCGTCGGTTGCCTGTGTCCGGTTCTGATGTTCGCTTGAGCCATATTACGGCGCGTTTGCAAGAATTAGGTGCCCACATCTTTTCGAGTCAAAACGCCTCAAACCTTGAGTTTTTTAAGTCCCATCTAGAGCAGCCTGCCCCTGCGATCGTCGGGGTCGGTTCGGTTGCTGCTAGAGCGTCTCAAAAAAGCTATTTTAGTCAAAGTGATTTGGCGCAGCTTCCCCAGGTCATTTGCTCGACGGCTATTAATCCAGCCAATCCAGAATATCGAGCGGCGATCGAGCTAGGCTGTCCTATTTTTCACCGATCAGATCTTTTGGCAGCGCTGATTCAAGATTACCAAAGTATTGCTGTCGCGGGCACTCATGGTAAGACCACGACCAGTAGTTTGATTAGCTACCTGCTGTTAAAGGCGGGGGTCGATCCGACCATCATCGTCGGCGGTGAGGTAAACGCCTGGGAAGGCAATGCCCGTGTCGGTAGTGGAAAATACTTAGTCGCCGAAGCAGACGAATCAGACGGTTCGCTCGTCAAGTTTTCTCCGGCGATCGGCATCATCACCAATATCGAACTCGATCACCCCGATCACTACAGCAGTCTAGAACAGGTCGTCGAAACCTTCCAGACGTTTGCGAGTCATTGTCACACGTTAATTGGCAGCATTGATTGTGAAACGGTGCGCGATCGCATTCAGCCGACCATCACCTATAGTTTGCACCGAGACTCTGGCGCAGATTACAGCGTTGATCAGGTAGACTATCGCTCGGATGGGACAGTTGCACGAGTTTGGGAACGCGGAAGAATTCTTGGACAGCTAAAAATTGCGCTTCTGGGCACTCATAATTTGAGCAACGCTCTAGCAGGCATCGCGACCGGACGGCTGTTGGGACTAGAGTTTGAAGTGATTGCTGAGGCGATCGCGCTATTCGAGGGTGCCCGCCGCCGATTTGAGAAGCGGGGTCAGTTTAACGACATTCTCTTTATCGATGACTACGCCCATCACCCCAGCGAGATCCAGGTGACGTTGGCGGCCGCAAAATTACAGGCAAGTCAGACCGTCCCACCTCAGCGCGTGGTGGCCGTCTTTCAACCGCATCGCTACAGTCGAACGCTAACATTTTTACCGGAGTTTGCCGCCTCTTTCGCGAACGCCGACCTGGTGATTGTCAGTGATATCTACAGCGCAGGCGAGCCTGATTTAAACCAGATCACTGGACAGCAGGTGACCAGCTTGATTGCTCACCACAACCCTAATGTGCTCTACCAGCCGACCCTTCAGGCGATCACTCACTTCTTGAACGACACCTTAGTTCCGGGAGACCTGGCGATTTTCTTGGGTGCGGGAAACCTGAATCAAGTGATCCCAGATGTGATGGCGCATCAGTCCGGGGTTGCTCAAGAACGTATCTCCAGGACGGTGTAACCGCTCCAATTTTTGTGGCAAAAATTTAGCAACTGCCCATCCGACCCGTGAGGGGTTTCGGTTGGAGTATTCAAGCAACTAAAAACCATGACTCTCTCCAGTGATCCCCGGACTTCGATTAGCGCTCTCAAATCAAGTTTTTCAACTAAAATCAATTCGTCTCGATCGCTGCCTCCTCAGCCGAATGAGATATTGTCGATCGCGCTCCCTGGTACTGACTGTTTGCTAAAAGCCAAAGTTCCACTTTCTACACTGACATCGTTTCGGGTCGGAGGCCCGGCAGAGTGGTATGTTGCACCCCGTCGATTAGAAGATTTGCAAGCGAGTTTTGAGTGGGCAACGGCTCAAGGCTTGCCGATTACAATGCTCGGTGCAGGGTCAAATTTGTTGATTAGCGATCGTGGGCTTCCGGGGCTGGTGGTTTCGACTCGTCATTTTCGCCATATGGCCTTTAATGCAGATTTGGGACAGGTGACGGTGGGCGCTGGAGAGCCGCTTCCGAGACTTGCGTGGCAACTAGCCGATCGCGGCTGGCAGGGCTTTGAGTGGGCAGTTGGGATTCCGGGGACGGTCGGCGGAGCGGTGGTCATGAATGCGGGCGCTCATGGGGGATGCGTCGCTGATTCTCTGGTCAAGGCTCACGTTTTGTTGCCCAATGGGTCGATCGAGATTCTCACCCCTGCGGACTTAGATTATCGATATCGAACGTCGGCCTTGCAGGGCGATCGTCGTTTGGTGACGCAAGCCACGTTTCAACTCAATCCTGGTGCCGACCCCACGCAAGTTTTAGAAGAAACCAGCAACCATAAGCATCACCGTCTCAAAACTCAACCCTACGATTTGCCCAGTTGTGGGAGCGTTTTTCGCAATCCACGCGACTATAAGGCGGGCTGGCTGATCGAGCAGTCCGGGCTAAAGGGGCATCAGATTGGCGGCGCTCAGATTGCTCAACGTCACGCCAATTTTATTCTCAACTGCGGCGGCGCGACTGCAACCGACATTTTTGCCCTAATTCAGCATGTTCAGCAGCAGGTTCAGCAACAGTGGTCTCTTTGGTTAGAGCCAGAAGTCAAAATGTTGGGCGAGTTTCAACCGATCTAGGTGCGTTGCTGAAGACATTTGCGAAGCTAACAGCATCTGCCAACTTTGACTACCATTTGATCACCCACAGACCGAGAGTTCAGGACTTTTGTCAGTTAACCGGGTAAGCGACCTCTAGCAGCTTCCCTTTTTACTTTTTGGACTCAGTGAACTGTCTGAGTCAGGCGATGTCATAATGAAGCTTGCTTGTTTGACTGTTGCTTGATAAAAATTGGGCAAAGAGTCGATCGCATCTGCGAAAATTCTGATCTACATTCCACTCACACCCCGTAGGAAGTTATGTCACAAGGACAGGGATTTGGCTTTGGTCTCGGCAAAATGAAAGAGCTAAAAGATGCCTTTCAAAAAGCGCAACAGGTTCAAGAAGGAGCAAAACGTCTCCAAGAAGAACTCGAACAGATGGAAATCGAAGGCGAAGCGGGCGGTGGGCTTGTCAAAGTCGTGGTGAGTGGAAACCAAGAGCCGCTAAAGGTCACGATCGCCCCCGAAGCGCTGCAAGAATCTGCGGATGTTGTGTCTGATTTAGTGTTAGCTGCCACCAAGGATGCTTACAACAAATCCACCGCTACGATGCGCGAACGGATGGAAGAACTCACAGGCGGTCTCAATCTCCCTGGCTTGGGCTAAGTTCAGTTTGGATTTTAGATTTTGGATGAACGTTGTTGTGAATTTGACTCCTCAGTGATTGAATAATCAGTGATTGAATAAAAGGTTGTTGAATAAAAGTTCCGCTATCAAGTCCAGAATCTAAAATCCCAATGCCTTACAAACTGCTTTTTGTCTGTCTCGGTAACATCTGCCGCTCTCCGTCTGCTGAGAACATTATGAATCACCTGATCCAGCAGGCAGGTCTCTCAGATCAAATTATTTGTGACTCAGCGGGGACTTCGAGCTATCACATTGGCAGTCCGCCCGATCGCCGCATGACTGCTGCTGCCAAACTGCAAGGCATTGAGCTAGTGGGTCGCGCCCGTCAGTTTACAAAATCCGACTTAGAAGACTTTGATCTGATTTTGGCGATGGATCGCGACAACTATGAAGGGATTTGCGCCCTCGATCGCGCTGGGAAGTACAGTTACAAAGTCCGCTTGATGTGTGATTTTTGCACTCGTCACACGCTCAGAGAAGTGCCCGACCCCTACTACGGCGGCGAACAAGGGTTTAATCAAGTCATCGATCTGCTAATGGATGCCTGCGAAGGGCTGTTGACTCAAGTGAAGCGAGAACTCGTTGAGCGTTGAGAGTCGGACAAGTCTCAAAGACCGCAAATTTGTCAATTCTGCCCATTCAGACCTATTGGACGCCGGTTCTAATCTGACGTGAATTCGATGAAATTCCTCGCTGTAGCGATCACTCCAGGCAGCCCCTTGTATCTTAAGAGTGTGGCAGACCGACCCCCCTAAGATTCACGAAATCGG
>NZ_JBJPHS010000084.1:0-26324 GCF_052939495.1 Phormidesmis sp. 146-12
TACTTCCCTCCTAGCTTCCTTTCTCGCTTTCCTGAGTTTTGTCAGTCAAGCAGCATGAAAGAATTTTCAGGAGAAACCATCTCAGTTTTTAAACTCCAAAAAAGACTCCCTTTGTTTTGGGCAGGCTTGTTCTACTCGATCGTGTGCTTGATTGGGGTTGTAATGTCGTTCTATCCCACGCTGTTCAGTGGGTTTTCTAGAATGCAGACCGATCCAGGGGATACCAGACTGGTTCAATACATTTTAGAACATTCTTTTCAAGTCGTTTTTAATCAGAATTATACTGGAGAGCTGTGGTCGCCGCCGTTTTTCTACCCGCTCAAAAACATGTTGGCCCTCTCCGAAAATATGTGGGGAACGGCTCCGCTCTATTGGTTGTTTCGAGGATTTTTATCTAGTGATATTGCTTATCAGATCTGGATGATCTGCGTGATGTCCCTTTGCTTTTTTTGCTTCGTTATTCTGTTAAGACATTTTCAGATTCACCCTATGTTGTCTGCTTTTGGAGGCTTTTTGTTTGCGTTTGGAATGCCAAGAGCCGCCCAAATTGGGCACCAGCAGCTACTTCCTCAATTTTTTACACCGCTTGCTTTTTTGTTCCTTTGGGAGTTTGTCAGAAGTCCAACAAATCGACGGTTTATCCTATTCTTATTCTTCACTTATCTTCAAATTCTCGCCAGCATTTATCTAGGCTGGATGTTTTTGTTTAGTATGTTAATCTTTCTTCCAGTCGTCTTCTTTGTGAGCCAGAAGGCAAGAGTCAATGTATTTGCGTATTTTAAGTCTCATTACCGAACTGCGATCGCCACCCTTCTAATCTGGTTTACTTTACTTTTTCTATTGCTAAACCCTTATCTAAAGATGGGTAAAGTGATGGGAGATCGTCCCTTTTTCTCTGCTTCATTGATGTTGCCTAGGCTCAATTCCTGGATGACTCCTCCAGAAGGAAGCCCCTGGTTCAGGCTCCTGGCTCCTTTGTCCAGAAATCTGCCAAAAATTTCGGAACATCGTCTATTTATGGGCTTAACAATTATTTTATTGACAGGATTTGTTGTTTATTTAATTTCTACAAAATCAAAGTTTTTAGAACCCGATCGTAGGCTGCTGATCCAATCCTGTTTAATCACAGCTCTGGCAATCTTTGTGCTTTCTCTCAGCTTATTTGACTACTCGCTTTGGGAGTTGGTTCATGCGCTAGTTCCCGGAGCAAAAGCAATGCGAGCCGTCGCCAGAATTTGCCTGCTCTTCTACTTTTATTTACTGATAGCAGTTTTGTTAGGGCTTGATTCTTTTTTGAGAATAGCAATTACTCAAAAGAAGCGACGTATCGCCCTAATTTGTACGATTTGTTTATTCGGAATGTCAGAACAAATTATTATCAACCCCTACAGCTTTGAAAAAGCACCTTTGCTTCATCGAGAAGCAGAACTACAAGAACTAATGAGTCAAGGCTGTGAAGTTGCCTATGTTTATGACTCAGGCAAAAATCCTGACTGGATTGAGCAAACTTCTGCAATGTGGGCGGGCATGAAAACGAATGTTCCAGTAGTCAATGGCTATTCGGGTTGGAAGCCGCGATCGCACAACTATATGGTCGAAAGGAAAGGATTTCCCGGTCTGATCAAATGGTTACAGGGTCGCTTTCAGGGGCAGTTGTGCTACATTTCTGAAACTATTGAACCGCGTCCCTCTGGATGGGTTATGCCCGATCGCCAAGCTGTTAGTTTTTCTAAAACTTTCAAACTGGGTGTGTTTCAACTTCCGCTCTCGCACTCGACTCAAAAATCGGGCTAACTCTCTAAAAGCAATCTCTTTGAGTTACCCGCAAGCGGTCGTTTACCGGGACAATAACTCGTATGATCTTCTCGTATGATCTAAAGACCGTAACATTAGTCTCGTGGCTAAGTTTTGTGGCTAACGGTAATTCTGGTGACGAACAGCCTCAACCCCTTGAAGTGACCCCATTTGCAGCATGGCAAACTCCTCCGATCGCAGACCCATTCTTTTAGACTTTGAAAAGCCCCTCGCCGAGCTAGAATCGCGAATTACTCAGATTCGTGAACTTGCAGAAGAAAATGAAGTCGATGTATCTGGTGAGATTCGTCAACTTGAGGAAAGGGCTTTGCAGCTTCGGCAAGAAATCTTTAGCAGTCTGTCGCCTTTGCAGCGAATGCAAGTCGCACGGCACCCTCGTCGCCCTAGCACGCTGGACTACATTCAAGCCATCAGCGATGAATGGATGGAGCTACACGGCGATCGCGGTGGGCATGACGACCCGGCAGTGGTGGGAGGAGTCGCCCGCATCGAAGGCAGACCTGTGCTGATGTTAGGGCAGCAAAAAGGACGCGACACCAAAGACAACATCACCCGCAACTTTGGCATGGCCTCCCCTAGCGGCTATCGCAAAGCCATGCGCCTGATGGAACACGCCGATCGCTTTAAGATGCCAATCCTCACCTTCATCGACACACCTGGAGCTTACCCCGGTATAAGCGCCGAAGAATTGGGACAAGGAGAAGCGATCGCTTATAACCTGCGAGAAATGTTTCGGTTAGAGGTGCCGATCATTTGTACCGTGGTGGGAGAAGGCGGATCAGGTGGCGCGTTGGGGATTGGCGTGGGCGATCGCTTGTTAATGTTTGAGCATTCTGTCTACACCGTGGCTACGCCAGAAGCCTGCGCCGCGATTCTCTGGAAAGACGCTACCAGAGCTAATCAAGCCGCCGAAGCGCTCAAAATCACCGCAGCCGATCTCAAGAATTTGGGCATTTTAGATGAGATTTTGGCAGAGCCGATCGGCGGGGCCCATTCTGACCCCCTGATGGCCGCTGCCACTCTCAAAGAGGCAATTCTCAGAAACCTGGACGAATTGGATCAACTCACTAACCAACAGCGTCGAGAACTTCGCTATCAAAAGTTTCGCAGCATCGGCGTGTTTGCAGAAACAACGGTCTAAAGAGGGAGTGGGCAACCAAAGACAGTCAAAATTTTGGCAGCTAGAGCTTTCCAATCTGCGCCAGTGATATAATTCACCTTAACAAAGGTTTACATTTCATTCATCTGGGAGGGTTGCTCGCAGTGACGTTTTCGTTTCATTGCGGATTATGATCAGTGAAGGCAGTCAGGTTTGACGCGATATAGAGCAATTTCCAGAGCAATTTCCCTTTGGGGCGATTGCTGCGATTTCCGGTTACTCAACATGCGGAGTTTTTTTAATTAGTGAACCACCCGTTTCTGCATTCCTGCAAACCTCTTGACGGTTGAGTTGTGCCCCTGAACTAGTTTGAGTCTTTAGTGCGCAAAGTCCAGACCCCGTTCAGTTCGCAAGTTCAAAGCCCAATCCTGCTGCGCTACTTGAGCAGATTGGCACTTCCCGGAATGTCTGACCCCGTTTGAGTTATCACGAGTTATCACAAGTATTTCATGACCCTCAATCTAGAACGACGCGCCCTAATTACTGGGGCAAGTAGTGGAATTGGCAAAGCAACTGCCTTGGCGTTTGCAAAAGCTGGCATTCATTTGGCTCTCGTCGGCCGCTCTCAATCGCGCTTAGACGCAGTAGCAGAGCAAGCAAGACAGCTTGGAGTCAAGGTGCAGGTCTACCCGATCGATCTGGCGCAGGTCGCTCAGGTGCGATCGCAAGTTCAGACGATCTCAGACGAATTCACGCCGCTAGATATCCTCGTCAACAATGCTGGCATGGGCTATACAGGCAACCTGATGGACATGCCGCTGGACGATTGGCAACAGGTTCTCAATCTAAATGTGACCAGCGTTTTGCAGTGCATTCAGGGTGTGCTGCCGGGAATGCGTGAGCGACATCAAGGCACCATTATCAACGTCGCTTCGATCGCCGCGCATCAAACCTTTCCTGATTGGGGAGCCTACTGCGTCAGCAAATTTGGTCTGCTGGCTCTCTCCAAAACACTGGCTGCCGAAGAACGGGCCCACGGCATTCGCGTCGTCACGGTTTCTCCCGGCTCTGTCAATACGCCCATCTGGGATACCGACACGGTGCAGGCAGACTTTGATCGCGCTCAGATGCTAACCCCCGATGTGGTCGCTCAATCGATTCTGTATGCGGCTCTGGTTCCTCAAGAAGCGGTGATCGAAGAATTGATTCTGATGCCCAACGCTGGCACGTTTTAGAGTCCAATCTCTAGCCTCAATTGGATTTGATCTCGACGGCGATCGTGCCGTGACCCTATTTTTTCACAGATTTTTCACTGACCACCTTACCTGGATTCACTATGACTATTGCTTCTCCAAACGGCTCCAATGCTTCTAATTCACCCGCCTCCAAAGGCGTTAAAGGATTGGAACCGAGACCCGATCGCAACACGCTCAACGGACAAGAAGCCAAACTGCACCCGCCATCTGAGGTGAGTAACGACGAAATGATGGAAGCCGTGCGAACCATGCTGCTGGGCGTGGGCGAAGATCCAGAACGTGAAGGACTGCTCAAAACGCCTAAACGAGTAGCCGAAGCGATGCGCTTTCTCACCAGTGGCTATGATCAATCGCTCGAAGATCTGGTCAACGGTGCCATTTTTGATGAGGGGCACAATGAGATGGTGCTGGTGCGAGACATCAACTTTTTTAGCCTCTGTGAGCATCACATGCTGCCGTTTATGGGTCGGGCGCACGTTGCTTACATTCCCAACCAAAAGGTAGTTGGCTTGAGCAAGCTGGCCCGGATTGTAGAAATGTATTCTCGCCGTTTGCAGGTTCAAGAACGGCTAACGAGACAGGTGGCGGAGGCGATTCAAGAAGTTCTGGAGCCGAGAGGTGTGGCGGTTGTCATGGAGGCCACTCACATGTGTATGGTGATGCGTGGCGTTCAAAAACCAGGCTCTTGGACAGTAACCAGTGCGATGGTGGGTGCTTTTCAGGATGATCAAAAGACTCGTGAAGAGTATCTCAATCTGATTCGCCATCAGCCGTCTTTTTGGTAGTTTTTGGGTAGTTTCAGCCGTTTGCTCACGATCGTGGCTCAACGTGAACTTAAAGTTAGTTTTGAGCAACTTTTTCGCCTCGTTTGCAGATCCGGGAACGCCTCCTAAATCCCCCAGAATCAGCAGCTTGGGGGCAGAAGATCTGACCAACGCAGCGAGGGAGCTTAACCAAATTCACGCTGCTCTAAACGGATAGTCAAGAATTCACTCGGTTTTTTAGTTCACGATCGCAAACAGATTTTTGGCTACTGCTTGAGACTTTTTAGCCGATCAAATAGTTTTGCAACTTGCTCCAGGTTTTTATCGCCTGGGGCTTTTTCTATGCCGCTAGACAAGTCAATCCCATCGGGACGGGCGAGACTCAAGGCATGGATCACATTATCGGGGGTGAGTCCGCCAGCCAGCAGCCAGGGACAACCAGGACGAAAGTTTTGCAGCGCTGACCAATCCAACGTTTCACCTGTGCCGCCTGGCAGGTTGGGATGGTAAGCATCCAGCAAGAGCGCATCGACCCAGTTTTCATAAAAGCCTGCCTGACTCAAAGCTGCGGGCGTTTTGACCCTTAGCGCTTTGATGATTTCGATCGCAGGCAAAGCCATCCGCAACTGATCGCAAAAAGCAGGCGACTCGGTACCATGAAGCTGGACGCTGGTCAAACGAGCGATCGCAACAACGCTGCAAATTTCCTCAAGCGATGCATCCAAAAAGACTCCCACTCGATCGACCGATTTGCCCGTGACCGGATCGATCGGCAACTGATCCACAATGGTGCAAATCTGCTCTGGCGAGACGTAGCGCGGGGTGCCCAAAACGCAGATAAACCCTAGCGAAGAAGCGCCCAGATTGGCGATCGCGCTCCCCTGGTCTGGCTGGGTGATGCCACAAATTTTGACTCGTAAACTCATTGAATCGCTCGTTAAGTATTTCTAAATGTTTCAGAGTATTTAAGTTTTGAATCCGGATCAACTTAAAACCCAAAACGCAAAAGTCGAACCCCTATAATCCTCTGTGTTCGTTCCAGTTTATCAATCAGGAGAGAACCTTTAATGAATACTGCTTTATTCGCCGTTGCAACCGCCCGTACGATCGAGTGGTCTCCCGCCGTCGGCATTACCATGAGTCTTTGCTGTTTGTTTGCGGTGGCGATCGGGCGCTATGCGATCCAAAATCGCGGAGTTGGCCCCAAATTACCCCTCAAAGAGCCTGCCCTATTTGAAGGCTTTGGACTCCCCGAACTTCTCGCCACTATGAGCTTTGGACACGTTTTGGGAGCAGGTGTCATTCTCGGCTTGAGCAACGCGGGCGTTCTTTAGAAGGGAGGAGGGAGGAGGGAGGAGGGAGGAGGGAGGAGTGCGATCGTATAGCAATCCCCTGTCCCATCAATTGAATAGAATCGCCGCTTGTAGGGTTACTAAACGATGATCCTCACTCTCTTCAGATTTTCGGTTCAAAGTCCCCCAGCATTGGGGGATTTAGGGGGCTACCTGGATTAATCACCGTAGCGAAAGATCTCATCGAATTCACGTCTGAATAAGTTGAGGTTTGTGGCTGGATTTCCGACCGCTTGATCAAGATAAAACTCCTGAATTGATGTGCCAGATAGAACTGCTGTAGTGTTTACCGCCCCTCATCCCTCCTCCTTCCTCCCTCATCCCTTCCTCTAGTCATTTATGCTGGAGGTAGATACCCTACAGACGAGGCAGAGGACAGGTCATGCAGACTGGCAAGCGGGTCGGCACTCTTTTCGGCATTCCGCTTTTAATCGATACATCCTGGTTTTTTGTGCTGATCTTGTTCTCGACCGGATACGCACTGTCCTGGCAGTCTGAATATCCTGGTTGGCAGTCTACGATCGCCTGGGCAACCGGAATCAGTATGGCACTGCTATTTTTTGCTTCCGTGTTGCTGCACGAGTTGGGTCACAGTCTGGTCGCAAAGTCTCAAGGAATTCAAGTTAAGTCAATTACGTTATTCTTTTTTGGCGGGGTCGCCACGATCGAACAAGAACCCAAGACTCCTGGTAAAGCGTTTCAGGTGGCAATTGCTGGCCCGGCGGTCAGTTTAGCTCTCTTCTTACTTCTGAGCTTGCTGGTTTCTCAACTGCCTCAACTGGATAGTCCGCTGCGGGTTTTAGCCAATCAACTGGCAGGTGTCAATCTCGTTCTACTAATCTTCAACATGCTTCCTGGCTTGCCTTTAGATGGGGGTCAAGTTCTCAAAGCAGCGATTTGGAAGCTAACGGGCAGTCAGACAAAAGGCACTCAATGGGCCGCAAAAGCAGGCAAAACGTTAGGTGGGTTGGCAATTACTCTGGGGGCGATCGAAGTCGCAGGACTCAGCGCTGCCCTCGGCTTACCTTCTCTAGGTGGACTGTGGCTGATTCTCATTGGCTGGTTTATTATTCAGAATGCTAGTTCCTACGATCGGTTGACGCACGTTCAAGAAGCTCTGCTCAAAATCAAAGCGCAAGAGGCGATGACACGAGAATTTCGAGTCGTAGATGCCAACTTAAAGCTGAGACAATTTGCAGATGACTACCTGTTGGAAACAAGTCGCGCTCCGGTCTACTTTGCCGCGTCTGACGGACGATATCGAGGACTGATCGCTGTCGATGCCCTGCAAACCGTCGAGCGTAGCCAATGGGAAACTCAGACGTTACTCAGTATTGTGCAGCCCCTAAACGAAGTGCCGACCGTTCAGGAAGCAACCTCGTTGATTGAGGTAATCCGCTTAATGGAAACGAGTGAGATTCCTCGAATTACCGTTTTGTCACCTGCGGGCGCGGTGTCGGGAGTCATCGATCGAGGTGACATCGTGCGATCCCTAGCTCAAAAAATGAATCTACCCATTTCTGATGCAGCGATCAAGCAGATCAAAGAAGAAGGCAGTTACCCACCCGGATTGCAGCTAGGGGCGATCGCTCAAGCGGCTGAGTTAAAGAAATAAAGCGCTCAAGAAAGTCTCAACCCCTCTAACCCCTAATTCCTAAGAGTTCCTATAATGATCGGGCGATTGGCTTTCCAGGAGGTTTTAGTCATGCCCAATTCTCAGGTTTATCGGATTCTTTCTCTGAGTGGAGGGGGTGTCCGAGGGTTGATCACTGCTGTCTGGCTTAACCGTTTAGAGCAAAAACTGGGAAGGCCGATCGGACAGCTTTTTGATTTAATTGCAGGCACCTCAACCGGATCGCTGATTGCCTGTGCCTTATCAATGGGGATGAAAACTGAGACGATCGTTAAGATTTACCGCGATCGGGCCCAGGAGATTTTTCCAAATCCAGCGTCTCGCTTGTGGAGTCGGTTTGGTCGTACTTTTGACCAGGGGTTAGATGCTCCTCGCTATGAGAGCAAAGGGCTAGAACTGGTTTTAAGAAGCGTTTTTGGCGATGCTCGATTTGGCGATTTACGAGTGCCGACTTTGGTGACAAGCTACAATCTCGCCAGCCGTGAAGCGCTCGTGTTCAAAACGATTCCCAATGCTGGCTCACAGGTTTTAGCAGACACGTACCGAAAATATAATTCCTTTCCAGTTTGGGAGATTTGCAAAGCCTCCTCGTCTGCACCCGTGTACTTTCCGGCTCACATCACTCAGATTGACGGGCGATCGGTGCCTTTAGTTGACGGCGGCGTGGTGGCTAACAACCCAACTGCCTGTGCGATCGCAGAAGGCGTGAGAATTAATGATGCGCGATCAGGTGATCAAAGAATTTCGCTAGAAAATTTTGTGGTGGCCTCCTTTGGCACAGGTCAAAGCAGCCGTCCAATTACGATCCGAGAATCGCAGGAGTGGGGCGCTCTGGAGTGGGCAATTCCGCTGATCGATGTGCTGTTTGATGGGTCAGCAGACGCGGTTGACTATATTGCTCGTCAGATCTTGCCAGACAATAACTATTTCCGATTTCAAACTCCCCTCGATAAGGCCTACGACGACATTGATCGCGCTGACACCACCAACCTCAATGCCCTGATCGGTGTGGCTCAAGACTATCTCGATCGAGAGGGCGACGCACTCTTAGATAAGCTGATCGTTTCCCTCAATCCCTAGAGACTCTCGTTAGTCTGCCCGTTCGGGAACCCGTACAAGGGAGAAAGTTGCTTTGCGGGTCAACCTTCGGTAAATTAGCACTCAGGAGTTGAGAGTGCTAACTCAACGCTCAAAGTCATGTAGACTTGGATATAGGGAGGAAGAATGAGGGATGAGGGATGAAGTAGATTCGTCGCTCGTAGCTGAATGGCAGTGCAGAGCTAACCACAAGCGAATCAAGCAAAATTCGTAGCTCACTTGATATTATTCATCCCTCATCCCTCCTTGCGAAAGCGGGGCAAAGCCCTCCCTCATCCCTTAACTTGTTCCTCATTTAGATAGTTTGGAGAATTTATATGGCAGCCGTATCTCTGAGCGTGTCCACTGTCAAACCTTTGGGCGATCGCGTCTTCGTTAAGGTCAGTGCCGCCGAAGAAAAGACCGCAGGTGGCATTTTGTTACCCGACAACGCTAAAGAAAAGCCCCAAGTCGGCGAGATCGTGGCGGTTGGCCCCGGTAAGCGTAGCGACGACGGATCTCGTCAAGAGCCAGAAGTCAAACTTGGCGACAAAGTTCTCTACTCAAAGTACGCCGGAACTGACATCAAACTCGGCACCGAAGAGTATGTTTTGTTGTCTGAAAAAGACATTTTGGCAGTCGTTGACTAGCTTTTTTCCGCGTGACACCTCGCAAAGCTTTCACTAAACGCTGACTGTTTCCCCAATCCTCACCCCTCACGAGTAATTGAATCATGGCTAAACGCATTATTTACAACGAAAACGCCCGTCGTGCCCTCGAACGCGGAATGGACATCTTGGCCGAAGCGGTGGCAGTCACCCTCGGCCCCAAAGGCCGCAACGTTGTGCTGGAGAAGAAGTTTGGCGCACCCCAAATCGTGAATGACGGTGTGACGATCGCCAAAGAAATCGAACTCGAAGACCACGTTGAAAACACGGGCGTTGCGCTGATTCGTCAAGCCGCTTCCAAAACCAACGATGCAGCAGGCGACGGCACCACCACTGCAACGGTTTTGGCTCACGCAATGGTCAAAGAAGGGCTTCGCAACGTGGCAGCAGGTGCTAACGCGATCGCTCTCAAACGCGGCATCGACAAAGGAATTGGCTTCCTGGTTGAGAGAATTGCTGAACACGCTCGTCCGGTTGAAGACTCGAAGTCGATCGCTCAAGTCGGCGCGATTTCTGCCGGAAACGATGATGAAGTCGGTCAGATGATCGCCAACGCGATGGATAAAGTCGGCAAAGAAGGTGTGATTTCGCTGGAAGAAGGCAAATCGATGACCACCGAGCTAGAAGTCACCGAAGGGATGCGCTTTGACAAAGGCTATATCTCGCCTTACTTTGCGACCGACACCGAACGGATGGAAGCCATTCTAGAAGAGCCTTACATCTTGATCACCGACAAGAAGATCAACCTGGTGCAAGATCTCGTTCCCATTCTGGAGCAAGTGGCCCGTTCCGGTCGTCCTCTCGTAATCATTGCAGAAGACATCGAAAAAGAAGCGCTGGCTACTCTGGTTGTGAACCGTCTACGCGGTGTGTTGAACGTGGCTGCTGTCAAAGCTCCTGGGTTTGGCGATCGTCGTAAAGCAATGCTCGAAGATATCGCTGTTCTCACAGGTGGACAACTGATCACCGAAGATGCAGGTCTGAAGCTCGATACCGCTAAGTTAGAAAGTCTCGGCAAGGCACGTCGGATTACGATTACCAAAGATTCGACCACGATTGTTGCGGAAGGTAACGAAGCGCAAGTCAAGTCTCGCGTCGAGCAGATTCGTCGTCAGATGGAAGAAACCGATTCCTCCTATGACAAAGAAAAGCTGCAAGAGCGTCTGGCGAAACTCGCGGGTGGCGTTGCCGTGATCAAAGTGGGCGCAGCGACCGAAACCGAAATGAAGGATCGCAAACTGCGTCTCGAAGATGCGATCAACGCGACCAAAGCAGCCGTCGAAGAAGGCATCGTTCCGGGTGGTGGCACCACATTGGCTCACCTCTCTCCTGAACTCGAAACCTGGGCAAACACTAGCCTCAAGGACGAAGAACTCACAGGCGCGCTGATTGTGGCTCGTTCTCTCTCGGCTCCTCTCAAGCGGATTGCTGAAAACGCAGGTCAAAACGGTGCGGTGATTGCTGAGAAAGTGCGCGAGAAGGAATTCAATGTGGGCTTTAACGCAGCCACCAATGAGTATGTAGACATGTTTGAAGCGGGGATTGTTGACCCTGCAAAAGTGACTCGTTCTGCGTTGCAAAATGCGGCTTCGATCGCGGGCATGGTTCTCACAACCGAGTGTATTGTCGTTGACAAACCTGAACCCAAAGATGGCGGTGGCGCAGGTGCTGGCGCTGGCATGGGCGGCGGTGGTGACTTCGACTACTAATCGACACCTTTGTTGAATTGAATTAGAAAGGGGCGATCGTTCTTGTAAAAGAGGGCGATCGCTCTTTTTTGGTGGTCGTTTTTTGTTGTGAGTGGGTGCGATCGTTTATCCTGAAACCAAAGACTCTTCTTACAGCCTGATTATGTTGAAGTCACTGAAAATAGAAAACTTTCGAGGATTTCGATCTTTTGAGCTTCAGCAACTCGGCAGAGTCAACTTGCTCGTTGGCACAAATAATAGTGGGAAGACATCAATTCTAGAGGCAATTCAACTACTTTGTTTAAGGGCAAATCTCGAACCGCTTGAGAATGTCATGATCAGTCGAGGTGAGATTTTTCCGATCGAGGTAAATAGATCGAGTGGTCGAACAGTACAAAGTCGTGTTCTTGACATCCGCCATCTTTTTTACGACCGTGAAATTGATCTGGATAGCAAACTACTCATTTCAGGTTTGCGAGATGGCAATGATGAACGCCTAAGTATGGTTATTAAGAGAAGACGCTTGTTTGATGGAAATGATGAGCGCATTAATGATCGTCTAGAAATATCAGACGACGAACAGACTGAACTTGTTGTTCAATGGTTAAGTGAGCGAGAGAATGAGGAAATCGCAATTAAGAATCGATGGTTTCCACTTTCCACCGATTTGGGTCTGCCTACAGACAATATTCGGCGCTCCCCCAAAGATAGTGGTAGTCCACCAATCAACACTCGATTTGTAACTCCTTTCTCACTTCCAGCCGATGAAATGATTGAGATGTTTGAGGATCACGTTGTTTTGAAGCCAGAGGAAGAGATTATCAATAAAGCCCTTAATAACATTGAGCCTAAAATCGAACGAATTGCACCGATAAGTTCTAGAAAAAACACATACTCCAGATTAAATTCGCGGGCTGGTTTTCTTGTAAAACTTTCGGGATCTGATCAGCGTGTACCGATCGGTAGCATGGGCGATGGAATGTGGCGAATGCTGGGGCTTGCGCTGTCGGTTGTCTCTGCAAAAGGAGGCGTTTTACTGGTGGATGAGATCGACACTGGGCTGCATTTCACTGTCATGTCTGATATGTGGAAGCTCATTTGGGAAACAGCTAAACGGCTCGACGTTCAAGTTTTTGCAACCACCCATAGTAGTGACTGCTGGACAAGTCTAGCTGACATTGCAAAATCTGAAGATGCCAGTGAGCAGGGAATTACAATCCATAGAATTGAACGAGAAAAATCAACCTCTGTTGTGTTTGATGAGCGTAAAATTGTGATTGCTGCAAATCGGGAGATTGAGGTGCGCTAGGAATGGCAAGATTGCATAGAAACAAACTCTTGGTCGAAGGAGATCAAGATAAGCGTGTCATTCCTGAACTCATTGAACAAAATGGAATTCCTTGGGGGACTCGTGAAAATCCTACGGTTTATATCGAAGCTTATGATGGATACACCCAACTAATCAATTCGACCGAGATATCGACTCAGTTAAATTCGTCTAATCTAGTTGCGCTAGGCATGATTGTAGATGCTGATGAGGATGTCGATCGACGTTGGCAAGCGGTTAGAAACGCCTGTCTGACTAGCATTCCTGATCTTCCAGAAAGCTTACCAGAGACGGGTTTGATTCATCGGGCTTCCAATGGCGTAAATTTTGGAGTCTGGATTATGCCAAATAATAGAATCAGCGGAATGTTAGAAACTTTTCTGGCTTTCATGATTCCAGACGATCGAGAAACGCTTTGGCAATATGCTCAAGAAGCTGCTACGGAAGCCAAAAAACGAGGAGCGCCCTACACAGAAACTCAATGTGATAAAGCAAACATCTACTCGTGGTTAGCGTGGCAAGATCCGCCTGGAAGACAACTCCACCAAGCAATTATGCAACGCATTTTGAACCCCAAAAATTCGGGTACACAGGCTTTTGTAGAATGGTTTAGAACGTTGTACGGTTTGTAGCATTTTGGTCGAAGGCACGATCGCAGCCCTGACTATTCACGATCGCTTGAATTAAAATTCAAAGGGTCAAAAAGGGCGATCGTTCTTGTGAAAGAGGGCGATCGTCTTTTTTAGCGCCTTCTAGATAAAAGCTCTACCCTAATTCCCAATCTAGAGATTTATAACAGACAATTTTCAGCCCAATCACCTACATTAATGAAGTTAGATAGATCAAGTCAGTCTAAACATAAGTTAGGCGGCATTCACATCTACTCAATAACCACCATAAAGGAGCAACATGAAGAAGAAGCATATCGGTATCACCTCAACGGTCATCGCGGCGGCAAGCTTCATTCTGACGATTGCGTCCGCTCATGCTCAGCCCGATCAACCAAATCCGGCCACCGCCAGTTCTTACGGCATGACCCCCGGCCGACTCGTGGCCAGCTCGGCCGCCGTGCTGGGGCTGGTCGGCGTGGTCATCGGTGGGCTGGCTCTGGTTCGTCCCGCCGGTCGTTTCGGCACCGCCTCCGGGCGACTCGGAGTCATCGTCGCCCTCGCCGCGGGGCTGATCAGCATGGCCGTCGGTGGGCTAGTTGTGGCTACCTCTCCCGGCGGATTCGGTACCGGAGGCGGGCTAGCCGGGGCTATCGTGGCCGTGGTGCTGGGCCTGATCGCCACGGCCGTCGGAGGGCTGGCTCTGGCCCGATCCCGCCGCACCGGCTGACACGCCATGGTGCCGGGTCAGTGCCCGTGTTGTGGTTCCTGGGCGTGTTCCGACGGGCGAAGGGGCAGGGATCCGCCCGCGGCGGCTCGCTCGTGGATCGACACTGCCGCCTAACAAGTTGCAGCGGACGGCGCGTTATACTGCACACGATGGCGAGTTCTTTAAGAAGAGGAACAAAAACTATGGCCCACTCGATTCGCTGCAATTGTGGCAAACTCAAGGGCACTCTCCACCGCAATGACTATGTAAATAGATGCGTGTGTTACTGTGCTGATTGCCAAGCCTTCGCCCGTTTTCTAAAACGAGAGAATGAAATACTTGATGAAAGAGGTGGTACTAGCATTATTCAGACCATCCCCGCAAATATCGCATTTGACGAAGGCATTGAAAACCTGACATGTATGCGTCTTACTGCGAATGGCTTGCTGCGATGGTATGCTGTTTGTTGTAATACTCCGATCGGAAATACTCCTCCAAACCTCAGTACATCATTCGTTGGTTTAATTCATAACTGCTTGAGTTCAGACCAAAGTTCGTTAGATAGAGCGTTCGGCTCTGTGCGTATGCACGTAAGTACCAAATATGCCATCGGGGAAGATAAGCCAAAATCAACAGGACTTCTATCTAGCACCTTGCGCATCATTGGCATGGTGCTTAAAGCTCGTCTTGATGGTAGCTATAAACGTACACCATTCTTTGTTCTAGAGTCTGGTGCCCCTATAGTTACCCCGAAAGTGCTCAGCGATCAGGAGTTGAAGGTCGTAATGGATGCCGTGTAACAATCCGCTTGCACACCGATCGTATAGGGTTTCTTTGTTGAGTCCGAGAGTTTACTAGCGGCGGGTGAAGCGGAACGTTATGCGACACAAAGTGAGCTTGTATCATGTCTAAAGGGGAAACGCAGGCAAGAATTATCCATGATTAGTTTACGAGGATTCGCTTCGTTCATCAAAGAGAACTACTTATGACCACCTATTCAAAGCTCGTTCGCCTCGGTGCCATGGCTTGGATACTCGGCACTGTTCAGTTTTTCGTATTTCACATTGTTGTTGAACTTGCTTGGACTAAGCCATACAGTTGGGCGCATAACAATATCAGCGATCTTGGTAACGTCAATTGTGGAGCATGGGGTGATGACGGAAGATACGTTTGCTCGCCTCTACACGGTTGGATGAACGCCTCGTTTGTGATCCAGGGTGTCTTGCTCATAATCGGCTTGCTGTTGACAAGATCTCGTTGGCGTAGTTTCTTGACGAAAAGCTCTCTCATTTTTATTTTGCTGGCTGGACTTGGATGGGTTTTGGTGGGGATGGCACCAGCGGATTTGGACGAGAGCCTTCACATACTAGGGGCATTGCTCGTCTTCTTTTGTGGAAACCTCGGACTTATTTTCGCTGATAGCTTACTGAGAAAGAACATGTTGCCAACAGTCCGCACCTATTCCCGTCCTTTGGGAGCGATTGGGCTTGTTGCCACGGCTCTATTTCTGGGTCAAATTCACTTTGTTTTCGGGCAGGGCGGTATGGAAAGATTCGCTGTTTTTCCTCTACAAATTTGGAGCGCCTGGATCGGAGTTTACTTATGGCGAACCTTTGAAAAGGAAAATGCAGTTCATCCAAGCGACGATTTAAGGTAACTACTCAGGGTTAAATTGCTATAAGTCAAACAGCCGTCGCATAACAACTGCGTTGCAGCGGCAGAATAAAGAGGGTTGGTGGGAATTCAAGATTACTCACCGCCGCTGAACGCAACCTTTTTACTGCCATGTGCGGATGGGTGGCGTTGTCATACTTTCAGAATATGAAGTCATACATCATTGCTCAGGTTCATATGAGAGCAGAAGCCGATGGCGGGAGGCACTGTGAGTTTCTGGTTGGTTATGCACCGCATCTTGTTGTGCCACCTGATTCTACTTACCTCGGTGTTCGTGTTTTCGAGATTGAAGATTCTGACGGTTATAGAGTTGTTTACCCAGGTAGAACCGCAAAAATACTTTTCCAATTGATGTATTATCCAAGAGTTGATTACTCTGCCTTTGTCAAAGACGCTAAATTCAATATTCAGGAAGGGCCGCACATCGTAGGAACAGGTCGAGTACTCGAACGTAAATAGCAGCAGAACAGAGCGCTGTACCCGAATCTCACAACCTGTACTTCTTCGCTCGTGCCTCACTTGGTCTTGAGATCTTCTTGAAACTCAGCTACATCGTAGTGAACACAAATGCCTAGATCGTCCAGGAGTTTTTGAAACTGCATTCGATGCATTCCCATCAATTCGCTAGATTTCCCAAACTGATTTTGTCTTGACGAAAAAGATAAGTACAATCTCCAAGGAACGATCGCGCTCAATTTTGTGGTTGAGAAGCTAACAGTGATTTAATTTTCTTCAACACCTTCTCTTGTTCGCTTTTAAGTTCTTCTAGTTGCTCGATTGCATCTTTAAGCTGTTCTTTAGAAGTTTGTTTTCTGCCTTCTAACGATCGTATTGAGAAAGGTTTCAATATCAGTGTGCCCAGCCAGTAGACTAGTTTGATGGGTGCCTGAAGGACAATTAGCCAGAGCCGTTCGGTAAGACGAGCAATTAGATTCAGCAGTCCCCAAAATAGAAAAAATGCCAATAAAACGAGTCCCAAGACCCAGAGGGGATGAGCAACCATCCAGGCAGTGATTGGATGAGCTTCGAGCCAGTTTTGAATAGAGAGACCGATCGAGTTTTGCAGGTTTGTCGCGATCGCATCACTTAAATTTGTCAGGGGTGAATTCATAACCTAAAAATTCCTGTTTTTGATGAAAATAGGCGATCGTTCAACACTCTAACTCATTAAACAGCTCACTCACACTTGAGGCAAATAGGAAAGACCTACAGCGCTCAATACCAAAGCGAAAAAACTCTATCGAGTTTACGTTAAAATCAAAGAATCTTCAATCGTATTGACATGCCTGCAAGATATCTTTACCACGATGCAGTCAAAAATGCATTAATTAAAGATGGGTGGACAATTACAGCCGACCCTTATTTGATCAAATATGAAGATGCTGAATTGTATGCCGACTTAGCAGCAGAAAGACTGATCGCTTCGCAGTTCCCTGAAGGGGTAATCGCCGCAGAGAGATTCACAAAAAATTGTGGTTGAAATCAAGAGTTTTGTGGGTCGATCGCCCATGTACGATTTTCATGCAGCGCTAGGCCAATACATCGTCTACCGTAATTTAATTCAACTCACAGAGCCTGAATACACACTTTATTTAGCCATTGACAAGACTACTCATAGTGACTTCTTTCAGCGTAAATCGGTGCAGACTGTGACCAGAGAAAACCAGCTTCTTTTACTTGTAGTTGATATTCAGAAAGAGGAGATTTCACAATGGATAAACTAGAACACTATCGCAGCATTATCAAGAAGATCTTAACTACCTATCATCAGATGACATCATCTAAACCTGATGTAGAAAGCCTTCTTGCTTTTGATGAAGAACGTGATCAATATCTTTGGTTTCGCTGGGGATGGCAAGACGACAAGAGAATTCGTCATATTACAGTATATCTTTGCATCAAGAATGACAAAATTTGGGTTGAGGAAGATATGACGGATCTATGTGTTGTGGATAGTTTGTTAGAAGCTGGAGTGCCAAAAAGCGACATTGTTTTGGGCTTTCAACCACCGAGTAAGCGATCGTTGACCGAGTTTGCGATCGCATAAACCAGCTAAAGTCTAATGAGCTAACGATTGAGGAGCCGTCGCTAGGTTCTGATTCCTTACAGCCAACCTCTCGGCGGCTGGCTCCATCGATTTGCTATACTGCGTCGCATACGTATACTTTCACCCTTCGCGCTCACTTTCGTACTGAAAAGGCAGCGCAACTCTGCCGTGAAAGCTATGATATCGTCTGGAAAAATGCTCCAGATAAGGACTAGCTAAAACTGTTCGTCGTTTAACTATACCAAGTTCAATTTGTCGATATAGAGTTGCCACGTCTATACCGAAAACTTTTTTGAAATCAGCAGTGAGTTCAGGTAAACCTTCCTCCTCCATCTCACATTCAAGGGGAGCCTTTTCAAAGAAATAAAATCTTTCATGACGATGAGCAACGACTAGTTCCCATTCCTTTCGATTCATTCCATCTGTGCTTCTAATGGTCTCTGCTGTGCCAATTTCACACAAGACGATCGAATTTAAGAGTTTAGCTGGATTGTCGCTAATTCCCCTAGCTTTGTAATCCCAATCAAGATCACAGTCTTGCGTTATGACTATTGCATACGGATGCATAATAGGTGTAAAAGCTAGCTCTTGAAAGTTCTGAAACTCTTTCGGTATCTCATCAATAACAGGATTGTATTGAGTCACGCCTGTCAAGATTTCCCCTTGCCTAAGCGAGGAACCTTTGTCTAATGCTTGGTAGATAGCCCGTTCTTCCATGCAGTAATTTACCAAACAATTTAAGGTTCTAAAACAATAGGTGGTCTAACTTGTGTAGCTCTCAACTTACCTCTGATGCTACTGCCAGAAATCGTAGGTTTACTGGCTTGAGGCAGGCGGTTCTTATAGAAGCAAGAAATCCCCTCTAATTCATCAGAAGCTTCTTCTAAGGCAGCTTCTGGAAGAGTTTGAATAATGAGCAAGCACTTTAGCAACAGTATCAACTTGTCTAACGACAAACGGTACGAATCAGTTCTGAGAGACAAAGACGTATCAGACATTATCAAGTCAAAAGAAGGATACTGAATGATGATAGGTTTTCCACTTTCTCTATCAAAAATTGTATTGTTGAGGGCAACGCCTGATGAAGTCTGACTATGCCTGTGCTGAGTCAACTGGTTGGGGCTGCATGGCGTTGTGGAGAGTATCTGTGATGCTCCACCTGAAGAGCCTTCCGGCAGATTGATTGAACTGGTTGAGTACGTTCCAAACATCTCCATTTCCCTCTATCTTCTGTTCTGTATAAAAATCAGCATCAAATAAGTAAGCAATCTCTTCATTGTTTTCCTGTGACTCCTTCACAGAAACAAGCCCATGATTCAAGTTAATTTGTCCATCTTCTGTTTTTAAGATTAGATTTTTTACTACTGTCTGAATTGAAGAAGAAAGTTCTGGATCATATAGCTCTGAAGCAATATGTTTAGCAATTAACTCCGACCAATTACTATTCTCGATTCCAAGCTTTGAACGAACAATTAAATCCTGATACCGTAGACCCACCCTTGTATAAAAGGACGGCTTATATATACGTTCAAAAATGCTTAAAGCTTCCTCAAGGCGCTGCTTAAATTGCTCGTATCGCTCATATGAAGAAGTAGTTAAAGCAATGAAATCTTTAGTAATAGATAGATTCCATCTTTGATCTTCTGACTTAAAGCTATAAGCAACGTCACTTTGCAAGGGCAGTCCAAATTGTTGAGCAATCTTTGAGATTTCCGACGGGATTTGCGCTCTGGTTGTCTCAAAAAGTGGATATTGAAACCTAATCTCATCCTGAAACTCAACTGGCTCTTGATGAGAGATCTTGAGTATGGGCGGAAAACGCAATTGACATACAACTTCCGTAAGAGGGTTGCGCTTGTAAATTACACGCTCAAACTCTGGCAAGTTCATCAAAGTCTACTTTTTATCACAAAGTTATCACTGTATCCTCTAGCTTAAACTACCGAGCTACCTCTCAACCAGTAGTTTCGCAATAACTTTATCATTGCGATCGTGACCTAATATAAAAACAGCCGCCTCGCCAATACCTTTGTATCGTCTCACCCCTAACCTCTGGATCACTGCTCCAACCAACAGCTTAAGTAGTACGACTTCTTCGCAGAGAAAATGATTCCGCACATTATCCTTAATCAGGCAGATTGCAAAGGCTTTTCGTGCAGCAGTCCAACCAAAATAGATCGGTAGGAACACTTTGCGGAGTTTCAGACTTATTTGGGTTGTTCAGTGTAGGGGTTCTCTGCACCGGAAATGTTCGCTTCATCCTTTACTCATAACGATCGCCGCCCTCAAATTTTGACGCAAGCACCCTAAACTCACCGCACAAGCTACTTGACTTTTACAGAGAAATTCTTGTACTCTCACTGATTAAGTTGCCTTGCGTGAAGTGTTCGGCAACCGGATACCCAAAAACTCTAGTCGTCGCCGCTCAAAGCTGTTGGTCGCAGCAGAGAACGGCTAACCCCCAAGCTGACTCAGACCCAGCGTGGAGGCTAATGGAGAATCATAGCATTCCTCCTAGTCATCCTGCTTTGTCCTGCTGGTGGGATGGCTAGATTTTTGGGCCTTCCTGCATCCCAAAATTTAGGAGAAGCCCCAAATGTCTGACAATCTGCGTGATTTTCTGTCTGACGACGAGCCGCCGACTAGTTATGAAAAGGTGAGAATTTTGATCATTGGCTTCCCAGCAGGGGTCACCGAAACGATTCACACGTTGTACAGCCTCGGTTTTGCCGAAGTGAATGATTGGAGTCCGCTGTTACCCGCGCCCAGACCGGGAGAAGTGATGAGCATTTTGAGGCGCGATCGACATAGGACGGATGAGGGATGAGGGATGAGGGATGAGAGATGAAATTTTTATTGATTCATCAGTGCCAATAGCGAAAATCTGGTATCGCTGAATCACGGGATGAATCGCCTCATAGCCTTGCAATGCTTAGAACCAAACGTTTCAAAGTCCCCCAAAATGGGGGATTTAGGGGGCGAGAGGATTGGCAACCTTCACCGATTTCTCTCCAATCAGCAACGCCAAGTTCTAATCTTCCTTTCATCCCTCATCCCTCATCCCTAAAAAAATCGCCCCTCCAAGACTTTCATCTCAAATGGGCGAAATAACCATGACGTTTGACCTTTTAGAGACGCAAAAGCCCAGATTTGAGCCTTCACGGTTGCCCGATGCAACACTTAACGAGCGATCGCAGCACTCAACTGGCCCACGATCGCATCCGCATTTTTGCGTGCGTCCCCAAACAGCATTTGGGCGTTCTCTTTATAGAACAGTGGGTTTTCAACACCTGCGTAGCCACTGGCCATACTGCGTTTCATCACAATCACAGTTTTGGCCTTCCAAACTTCCAAGACGGGCATTCCTGCGATCGGGCTTCCCGGATCTTCCATCGCGCTCGGATTCACGGTATCGTTTGCCCCAATCACCAACACCACATCGGTTTCAGGAAAATCTTCGTTAATTTCATCCATCTCTAACACGATGTCATAGGGCACATTCGCCTCAGCCAGCAAGACGTTCATGTGTCCCGGCAGACGACCCGCTACGGGGTGAATCCCAAACCGCACCTTGATGCCTTGATCGCGCAACTCTTTGGTGATCTCAGCGATCGGGTGTTGAGCCTGAGCGACGGCCATTCCATAACCGGGGACGATGATCACACTTTTAGCGTTTTCCAGCAGTTCCACCGCGCCTTCAGTGGTAATCGATTTGGCTTCACCCACAGGTTCACTGCTTTTTGCCGCACTCGATCCCGTCGCGCCAAAGCCACCGAGAATGACGCTGATAAACGATCGATTCATCGCCTTACACATGATGTAGCTGAGAATCGCGCCACTGCTGCCGACCAACGCTCCTGTGATGATCAGCAAATCATTTGAGAGCATGAAGCCTGCCGCCGCTGCCGCCCAACCCGAATAGCTGTTGAGCATCGAAATCACCACGGGCATATCTGCGCCCCCGATGCCCATGACGAGATGAATTCCCAGGAGACAAGCGATCGCGGTCATCACTAACAACGGCTGCAATCCCGCCCCGTTCATGAATTGGAATCCTAGCCAGCCACAAGCGCCCAACATCGCCAAATTCAAAAAGTGACGCGCCGGAAGCATCAGAGGTTTGCTGCTGAGAATGCCGCGCAGTTTGCCAAAGGCGACGATCGACCCGGTGAAAGTAATCGCTCCGATGAATACTCCGATGAAGATTTCGATCTCGTGAATGGTCGCTTCTACGCCTGTTAGCGATTGGGGACTCAGGTAATTGCCAATCCCAACCAGAACGGCTGCCATTCCGACAAAACTGTGGAGCATGGCCACCAGTTCGGGCATTTCGGTCATGGCCACTCGCCCCGCCAAAATTGCTCCGATGATGGCTCCAGGAACGATCGCTCCCGCCAACACCCCGTATCCTGACACATCACTTCTCAGCGCCGTCGCAATAAAGGCAACCAGCATTCCCAAAATTCCAAACAGATTGCCCTTTTGAGAGCTTTCTTGGTTTGAGAGTCCGCCCAGACTGAGAATAAATAACGCACTCGCCGCAATATAAGCGACCGTTGAAATGCTTTCTGACATGGGTTTCTCTCTATTTTTGGAACATTTTGAGCATTCGTTGAGTGACCAAGAATCCGCCTGCGATGTTGATGCTGCCGATCAGAATGGCGATCGCTCCCAAAATCGTCGTCGCAGAGGTCAGTGGTCCAGAAATTTGCAGCATTCCACCGATAATAATGATGCCGCTGATTGCATTGGTCACACTCATCAAAGGCGTATGCAGCGCGGGTTTCACATTCCAGATCACCTGCCAGCCAATAAAGCAAGCCAGCACAAACACTGTGAAGTGGGATAGAAACGAGGGCGGCGCACTGATGCCAATTCCGACCAAAACAGCCCCGATCAGAACTGGCCAAATCCAGGTGTTCTTTTTCTTAGGCTGGGCCGGCTGAACGGCAGACACTTCTTGAGGAGCAGGTTTCGCAGTTTCTACAGGAGCGGGTGGCTTTGGCGGGGGATAGGTGATTTCGCCTTCATGAACGACTAACGCACCGCGCACCACTTCATCATTGAGATCCACTCGATAATTGTCATTTCTGCCCATATCGTCGAGCAGGTGACACAAATTTTTGCCGTAAAGCTGACTGGCTTGGTTGGCCATGCGACTCGGCAGATCGGTCAAGCCAACGATCGTCACCCCGTTGTAGCGATAAATTTCTCCCGGCTTGGTGACTTCACAGTTTCCACCCTGCTCGGCTGCCATATCTACGATCACAGAGCCTTCTTTCATGCTCTCTACCATCGCAGTCGTGATCAATTTTGGCGCAGGTCTCCCTGGAATCAAAGCCGTCGTAATAATGATGTCTACTTCTTGAGCTTGAGCGGCAAACAAATCCATCTCAGCTTTGATGAATTCGGGACTCATCACCTTGGCATAGCCGCCCGCTCCGTTGCCGTCTTCCTCAAAATCCAGTTCGAGAAACTCAGCACCCAAACTTTCAACCTGTTCTTTTACGACAGGACGAGTGTCAAACGCCCGAACGATCGCCCCCAACCCGCGCGCCGTCCCGATCGCTGCCAACCCAGCCACCCCAGCCCCAATCACCATCACCTTCGCAGGAGGCACTTTCCCGGCTGCCGTGATCTGCCCTGTAAAAAATCGTCCAAACTGATTTGCCGCCTCGACGACCGCTCGATATCCCGCAATGTTGGCCATCGAACTCAACGCATCCAGCTTTTGGGCCCGACTAATCCGAGGAACGGCATCCATTGCGATCGCCGTTGCCTTCCGATCCGCCAGCTTTTGCAACAAATCTGGGTTTTGTGCTGCCCAAATGAAGCTAATTAACGTTCCGCCTTCGCGCAGCAATTCGGTTTCATGCTTGTTCAAAATCGGGTGGTGTCCGGGTGCGCGCACCTTCAGCACCAAATCTGACTCATTCCACAGCGTCTCAGCGTCAGAAATAATCCGACAATCTGCTTGTTTGTAAGCCTCATCAGGAAAATTTGCACAGTCTCCAGCACCCGATTCGACCAACACTTCAAAGCCATACTTTTGCAGAATTTTGGCGGTGTCTGGAGTCGCTGCAACCCGACATTCACCCGCAAAAATTTCTTTTGGAATGCCGATTTTTTTATGGAGTTTTGTTTCAGATATTGACTGATGATCAGATTCAGCTTCTTTTTCGATGGCGATCGTCATGAACCTCTCCTTAAATGAACCAGGGAATCTGCCAAGCTGTCTGCGATCGTTGCTTTCAACCGTTTCTCTTAACCGATAGAAACCACGTTCTTGTTCTTTACGATAAACGAGACTAAGGGACGAAATCCGTTCTTTCAGACGCTCCAATGCTGCCGAGACGCGAGGGCAAGTTTACAGAATCTAGAGAAATCATAGACACATTCAGCATCCTGACTGAGTTCTCTAGAATCAATTCTTATCGTTAACCTGGCTTAAAATTCGGTTTCGTAAGAAATAGAAACTAGAGTCGTAATAGAGCTTCAAACAGTACGAAACTTTTGGAACAATTGGTCATAAATCTGCGCTTACTTTGAAAATATTTCAACTTAAATACATAGATATTCACAAATTAGATATTTATAAAGTTTTTTGATTGCACACAGAAAGTTTGTTTATTCTTTAGAGTTCTAAAAAATCGAGCAATATAGACCCAAACTCCTAGCCTTTTGTCAACTGGATTAAGATATATTTTTTTGTCTTTAAACTAACTCCGTAGATTCCCTGAATGGTGGCTACAGTCCTCACGTATCACTTCATCGCTTCATAACCAAATCCCAGCTTCATTAAAAGCCTGCATGAAGATGCAAGGTCAGGGAGAAAGACATCGGGAAATTGCCGTAGAAGTGATGTAGGTTAATTCACTGATCGAACTAACCCGCTCGCGATCGCCCTTTCCACTTCCCCAGGCAAGGCAAGAAATCGGTTTTTAGAAGCAAAACTACTTCTCTTTGATTCCGAATTCACGATTCACAGCCTGTAGATAGATAGAGTGTCCCTGAAGATTTTCAAGAAGATAGTCCCCAGATTCACTTGAGTCGGATGTGGTAGAAGCTTGCGGAACCCCGACTTGTGTTCCTTAGCCCCGGATGGCGGGAACACTACGACAAAGCAGCTAAAGCAACCGACTGCCCATTTCACCTAGAGCACCCGAAACGAACATGATGCCAGCAACTTCCTTCTACGCTGATGCAGACTACGAAACCTCCCCCAATGAGTTTCGTCCCCCGTCCTATGCTCAGGGCTTTGAAGCAGGTTTCGCCGATCGCGATACAGAGCCTGACCTGATCGATTTGGAAATAGAATACGCGGACAGAGTTCGCACTCCAACTCGACGGACGACTGACCTGGTGCGACTATACCTGCAAGAAATTGGTCGCGTTCGGTTGCTGGGGCGAGATGAAGAAGTTTCAGAAGCGCAGAGAGTGCAACGCTACATGCGGCTGCTAGAGGAGCGCAACGAAGCGGCAACCAAGGGTATTGTCCCGATTCAGCGCTATGTGTCCTTGATTGAGGCGCGCGATCGTCTCGCGTCGAGTCTGGGGCATCGTCCCTCTCTAGAGCGTTGGGCGGCGGCAGCCGAGGTGACGGTTCCTGATCTTAAGCCAATCCTGGCAGAAGGTAAGCAGCATTGGGCCAAGCTGGTTGACCTCCCCGTCGAAGAGTTAGAAGACGTTCAAAATCAAGGACTGTCTGCAAAAGAGCACATGATCAAGGCCAATTTGCGCCTGGTCGTGTCAGTTGCCAAGAAATACCAAAACCGAGGGCTGGAACTCCTGGATCTGATTCAAGAAGGCACGTTGGGCTTAGAGCGGGCGGTTGAGAAGTTTGATCCCACTAAGGGATACCGCTTTAGCACTTATGCGTACTGGTGGATTCGTCAGGGCATCACGCGGGCGATCGCCACTCAAAGCCGAACCATCCGCCTCCCCGTCCACATCACCGAAAAGCTGAACAAAATCAAGAAGGCGCAGCGCAAAATCTCGCAAGAAAAAGGACGCACCGCCAGCATTGAGGACATCGCCACTGAGTTGGAGATGGAGCCAGCCCAAGTGCGAGAAGTCTTGATCCGAGTGCCGCGATCGGTTTCTCTTGAAACCAAAGTCGGCAAAGAGAAAGATACCGAGCTAGGCGATTTGCTCGAAACCGAAGAAGTGTCGCCCGAAGAAACCTTGATGCGTGAGTCGCTGCGTCGTGATTTGCTACAACTGTTGGCGGATCTGACCGATCGCGAACGAGACGTGATTCAAATGCGCTTTGGTTTGGGGAGTGACGGACATCCCTACTCGCTGGCAGAAATCGGTCGAGCCTTAGACCTCTCTCGTGAGCGGGTGCGCCAAATCGAAGCTAAGGCCTTACAAAAACTTCGTCAGCCCAAACGCCGTAATCGGGTGCGTGACTACCTGGAGTCTCTCAGCTAGTCGAGTTTCAAAGGTTCAATCTCTAAGCGTTAATGGTAGGGACGTGGCGATCGCGTCTCTATTTTTTGTCTAGTATTTGTAGAAACGCTGGCTTGCTCGAATTAGCATTTGAAAAGAAATTTCGGCGTTGCTGAACAAAGGGATGAATCAAGTGAGTACGGGTATTGACCAATA
>NZ_JBJPHS010000085.1:0-26295 GCF_052939495.1 Phormidesmis sp. 146-12
CCTGTGCTTGTATTGTCGTCAGGGCAATTCAAGTTTTCGGATAGGCACTTAGTAGCTGTGTAGTTTAAATATCCATTGCTCTTTATCTCTCCGTACAATAGACCCGCTAAAACACGGAGGGATAGCGAACCGTCAACACAGTAGAATCCGCTTCAGCCTGCCAGGAATGAGCAACCCCCGGTAACCACAAAACATAAGCCCCCGGCACCGACAGCAAAACCTCTTGATCTGGAAATCGCACCCAAAACTTTCCACAAATCAGAATAGAAATCGTAGTGACCTTAGCAGCAGGTGCCCACTGCGATCGCGCCTCTCCCGCCAGATGAACGCCCCATTTGATCTCTAAATCAGTGGTCGATCGCGGGTCGGCCAATTCTATAAAGTGACCAACAAACCAACCACGATGCTTTTCGCCCTCTGTATGAGCATTACCAACAATAATTTTGGGCTGCATAAATCACGCCTTCTCAACCCCAAAATCTTAGCGACAAATTCAATTAACACAACAGCGACTAATCACTAACCACTGGATTCTCATAACTCAAATAGGATTGCTATATTCATTTGCGATCTGAGTTAGATTCAGAGGTGCGATTTAATAGAACTAGACGCTTGCGAAGTTTCGTCACGGCGGCGATCGCTCGTTGATGTTTCTCTGGTTCTCCTTGAGCCGAAAACAGCCACGCGGCTTCCTTAAAGTCTCGAATTGCACCAGTTTTGTCACCCAGTTTGCTCCGGGCAGCCCCCCGATGAAAGTGGGCGATAGCATTTTGGGCATCCCGTTGAATTAATGTATTAAACTCTTCAACTGCTTTTAAGTTGTTGCCCAGTTTGAGATTGGCCAAACCGCGCTGCAAGTAAGCGATCGTACAGTTTGCATTTACCTGAATTGCATAGCCAAAATCTTCGATCGCGCCCCCACAATCGCCCGCTTCTAACCGGATCACGCCGCGATTACAATAGGCAATATCATTGCGAGGATTGCTTAACAACGCCCGATTTAGGTCAGCGATCGCGCCTTCTTTGTGGCCCAACTCATAGCGAGTCAGTGCTCGATTGTTATAAGCCGCCGAATGGTCAGGATCAATGCGAATGACTTCACTGTAGTCGGCGATCGCGCCCTGCTTGTCTCCCAACTCATGACGGGTTAGCGCTCGATTGTAGTAAGCCGCCCCATCGTCCGCATTCAGATCAGGATGGTCAAAGCGATCGATCAGTCCGTTAATCACGTTAGCATTGGTCGTTCGCAGTCCAACCGCCACTTCTGGAAAAGGCTTGCAGGCAGTCGCTACAGGATGAATGCCCAAGATTCCGTAGGTTTCACGGGTCGAAACACACACCAAAAAGTTTTCATCTGTGCCCAACACCTTAAAGCGAAACTGGTTGGGATAGCTGCGCTTGAGTTGAGTAAACTGACTGAGAATAGGCTGCAAAAAGTTTTTGTCTACTGACCGAGCCTCATGAATCAGCCGAGACTGCGACGAATCGGACAACTGCCCCAAATGTCCCCAACCAAGGTCTAGACTGCCGCCACGATCGAGCAGTTCTCGAAACTTAGCAATCAGAGCCGCGTCAAGCAAGGCACGATCGGGGCAAGGAAACACCACAATCAGCCGTGAGGGTGCCGTCTCCAGGGCAGCTTCCAACAGGGCGCGACCGTCAGAAAGACCCGCGATCGGACGGTGCGATCGAGAGGCTTTGAGATTGAAAACTAATTCATGTTCAGGTCGTTCGCGCTGCACTTCACCAGACGCTTTCAACTCCGAAAGGTTGGTTTCTGTCCATTCCAGTCGGGTTGTCAAATATTTGATCTGACTTTGCAAAGCGCTGGAGTCGAGAATTTGAGGCAGACGATTGATCCAGGCACCGAGATCTTTTTGTTGGCGATCGAGTTGAGCAACCTGCTGCACACTTGCAAACTGCTGTTGAAGTTTTCCGAGATGTAGCGTAACGATCGCCTGCATTTCGGTTTGAATTTGGGCGCGATCGAGGGCGTTGGGCAGATGATTGAGGCGGTGTTCGAGGGCGGCGATCGTGCTTCTCATTTCGTCAAACACGGCCTGCTCTGGCACTCTCACAATCCTCGACAGTGGTTCCCCGTTTTCTGCTTTAAAGCTCACCCACGAAGCCAGCGTATCTACTTGCTTTCTGAGAATGTGGTTGACCGACTTCATCGGCACGATGGACTGTTCGATCGTCTGATTTTGCTGACGAATCTTCTCGACTTCGGCCATGAGCCGCGCCAGTTCTCGCCGAGAAACCAGATCACCGACGACTTTGACCAATCCATCTACATCTTGTCTGAGACTGCTGGCATCAAAGGGCTGGGGCAAATTATTGATGCGGCGATTGATCTGATTGATTTGATCCTGGACGGCTCTAGGAACGGCGGTTTGAGCTTTGGGCAGGTGGTTGAGTTGGGTTTGCAGGTGGTCAAGTTGAGTTTTGAGATGAGCGATCGTCGCTTCTGCACTTTCGACTCGATTGTTGGTTGCGAGACGGTTGAGGCTATTAGATAGGGAAGTGACCGATTCGTTTAGCTGATTGTGGCGACTCCGCAAATCAGAAATTTCTTGCCGCATCTTGCCCAGATCGTGCATTTCGAGGGGGGCGATCCGGTGAGATAAGTTTTGTTGGAGTTGAGCGATCGTGCCGTCGTTGTGTTGAAGTACAGTCTTTCTCAAGCTGGCGAGATCTTGAAAGCTGGGTAAGGTTTGCACCTGTTGGTCGATCGCCTTCAAATCTTCTGCAACGCGCTGATCAAGCTGTTGAATGCTGGCATTGGCATTGTCTTGCACTTCTTGAGTCAGACGGCGACGATTGACCAGATTGAGCAGCAGCAAAAAAGACATTGGGGCGGCTGTAAACGCAATTTGCTGAGACGCGATCGCCGCCAGTGAGCCAACGCCCGACCCCGCCCAGAGCAAATATTCTGAAACATCCAGCCATTTTGCATTTTTCATCGCCGCCCCTGATGGTTGAGAGTGTGTTGCTGAGTAGTTGTTTATACGTAGACTACTGAGATTGCTACTCCCTACTACAGGAGCGATCGACCCAAATCAGGAAAGCCAGCATTTTGAGTGAATCGCAATTCGATAAAATTCTTCACTACGGTTGTCTTCACTACGGTTGTCAAGGAGGGCGTTGCTGAATCATGGGATGAATTGCCCCAATGCGAAGGGGAACCAAATGTTCAAAGTCCCCCAGAATGGGGGATTTAGGGGGCGAAAAGCTTGACGCTTCTCACAGATTCATCCCTCCAATCAGCAATGCCTCAAGGAGATGGTGTCGTATCGACGGGCGATTCATTTGCAGGTTTTGCGCTATCGTCGGCTGTTGTTGTCGAATGTGCCTTATGAGGCGTTTTTGAAGATTAATTGATAGAGAGGTTTTGAATGCTGGTGTTGGTGGTGTATGACATTGCGGATGATCGGCGACGACAAAAGCTGGCGACGTTTTTGGAGGGGTATGGGCGACGGGTGCAGGAGAGTGTGTTTGAGTGTTTTTTGAATTTGGATGAGATGAAGGGGTTGCATGAGAAGGTGAGGGGTCGGGTGAAGCCGGAGGATAATGTGCGGTTTTATTGGGTGCCCAAGGAGGCGGTGTCGAGGGCGTTGACGCTAGGAAGCCCACCACCAGAGCCGCCGCCAGAGGTTTATATTGTCTAGGGCGGTGATTTAGGTTAAGATGTTGCCTAGTCATCTCCACAGGTCGCCCGATCTCTGAAACCCGCATTCTTGCGTTACCCTCTGGTGGTTCATTGCCCCGTATAGCTTTCAGCCTCTGATCATGTCTGATTTTGGGCTGTGGGTGAGGTAATGACAGTCTCGAAAGAGACCTCTGGCGGTTTAGCGTCTGGAAGCGGTTCTGGGCAAGGGTTCCTGGAAGGTACGGTTACCGATTACCTCAAATCGGATTAGTTGGAAACAAGAAGTCCTCCAAGTGGCCGATCGGTTGTGCCGAAGGGTTACCGATTACCTCAAATCGGATTAGTTGGAAACGGGTTGCCAACAATGTTTGACCCAGGAGAACAACCCAGGTTACCGATTACCTCAAATCGGATTAGTTGGAAACTGACATCTCCCCATCGTTTTGGAACAGTGCGACAACTGATCCGGTTACCGATTACCTCAAATCGGATTAGTTGGAAACAAGTCAGTTCCCGCCTCCTTGCTCCCATTCAGGTTGGGTTACCGATTACCTCAAATCGGATTAGTTGGAAACAGTCTTGTTTGCAACGGACGCTTCAAAGCCTTGGCTTTGTTTACCGATTACTTCAAATCGGATTAGTTGGAAACCTACTGGAGGACGGAAGAACGAGGACGGAGGGCGGAGGACAAGAAAGTAAGAAAGAGAGTTGTAGAGCGACTTGCTTATCTTTTTCCGTCCTCCCTCTTCCGCCTTCCGTCCTCCTTCTTCCCCCCGGTTACCGATTACCTCAAATCGGATTAGTTAGAAACGTGCCTCCACGATTATCCTTGATAACTCAACATCGAAATATCAGTTAGGGACTTGCGATTTGATACTATCCCAGTCCATTCAGTCCAATTTCTTGTAGAGACTCTCACCCCCCTGCCTACGGCATCCCCCCTTATCAAGGTAGGGCCGATTCATTGTGACCAGAGAAAGCCTAGAAGCCTTGAGCCTTCGTTTTACCTCAGAGCAACGTGAATTCGATGGAGTTTTTTCGCTTCGTTATTGAGCGCTTCGCCCCCTAAATCCCCCATTCTGAGGGACTTTGAATCAGCATAATTTCTTTGAACTCTGGAATTTTTTCTTGGTCAAAGTCCCCCAATTTGGGGGATTTAGGGGGCTGAAGCTGATTCAAACGAAGCGAGTCCCTCTCATCGAACTGACCTCAGATCAGGCTTGAACGAACTCATCAAAGTTACAAGTTTTCTCTCACGACCATGAATCGGCCCTACCAAAATTGGGGGGTTGGGGGGCAGAAGGACAGAAATAGAAGCGAAATGTTTTTACGCTCTAAATCGACTCACTTGTTGCAGCACGAGTTCTAACAATTCTTGGGCCGTAAATGGTTTGGGCAAAAAAGCCTGAACGCCCGCACTCGATGCTTTGACTTTCATTTCGGTTGTAGAAAGCCCACTCATCGCTACAATCTGAGCCGTGGGATTGAGCTTTCGTAATGTGTAGACGGTCGAAGCGCCATCTAGAGCAGGCATCATCAGATCAAGCAGGACTAATCGAATCTCATCCTTGTGCTCGGCGTAGAGGGCGATCGCTTCCACTCCATCCTGAGCCGTCAACACGCGATAACGACAATCTTCGAGCGTCACCTTCACGATCTCTCGGATAAACGCTTCATCGTCCACCACGAGAATTAACTCACCATCACCCGCCGGGAGTTCGGGATCTTCGGTTTGGAGAAATTCTGTCACCTGGACGGCTGGCAAGAAAATTTGAAACTGAGTGCCTTCTCCAAGCTGACTTGAAACGGTAACAAATCCACGATGGCTTTTGACAATTCCGGCGACGCTAGAGAGTCCGAGTCCTGACCCTTTACCGATCGCTTTGGTCGTAAAAAACGGCTCAAACATTCGATCCAACACTTCAGGGGGAATGCCCGTCCCGGTATCTGAAATGGTCACCACGACATAAGGGCCGCCCTGCGCGTCAAGGTGCTGTTGAGCTTCGTGATCGGCCAACCGTTGGTTACGAGCCGTGATTTTCAGCGTTCCGCCCTCTGGCATTGCGTCCCGGGCATTGACACAGAGATTCATCAACACCTGATGGAGTTGGGTGCCGTCTCCCGAAATCATCCACAAATCTTGAGGCACATCGAGACGAATATTAATCGACTTAGGAAAGCTGGCATACAGCATGGTTTTGAGTTCGGCGATCACATGGCGAATTTGCAGCGTGATAAACTTGCCCTCTGCCCCGCGCGTAAAGGACAGCATTTGATTGATCACACCACTGCCGCGTTTTGCACTCTCAACCAGCATGTCTAAAAACTCCTGGGTACGATCGTCGCAGTCCGTCAATTTAAGCTGCAACAGTTGAGAAGCCGCCAGGATCGGCGTGAGAATATTATTCAAATCGTGGGCAATCCCACTGGCCAGGGTGCCGATACTTTCGAGCCGTTGAGCACGAAGCAGTTGGCCTTCGAGATGTTTTTGCTCGGTGATATCGGTATCGACAATCAGAATGGATTTGGGATGGCCGACTTCGTTTCGCATCAGCGTCCAACGGCTCGCGACGACCACCCTTTTTTCGTCTTTGGTGAGCGTGTGCAGTTCGCCTTGCCACTTTCCCGTCTCGATTACGGTTTGTAGGGCGGTTTCAAGCTGAGGGGAGCCGTCTGGGTAGAGTAATACGTCGGCATTTTGCCCGATCGCTTCCTCACCTTTCCAGCCATAGAGCCGCTCTGCCCCCTGATTCCAGAATGAAACAAGACTGTCTAGCCCGCGCACACAAATCGCATCGGTGGTCACTTCTAGCAGCGCCGCCTGTTCTCGAATTTTGCGATCGGCTTGAGTGCGTTCGATCGCGTAGCGCATTGATCTCAGCAAAAAACTGCCGTTGACTTCCCCTTTGGGCAGATAGTCCTGTGCGCCCTGCTGCATCGCTTGAGTCGCCAACCCCTCGTCATCTAGACCCGTCAAGACAATGATCGGCGTGGCAGGCGTTTCTTGATGCAGACGAATAAAAGTTTCTAGCCCTTCGCTATCTTTGAGCGACAGATCCAAAAGAATCACATCGACACTTTGCTGGGCCAGACTGCTCAATGCGTCTCGCAAGGTTTCAACGTGGGTCAGCGTAATTTGACTAAAGGCGTTTGCCTGCCTGAGATGCACTTTGAGAATTTGCACATCGCCGGGATTGTCTTCGACCAGCAAAACCTTGATCAGGGGAGGGGTCATAAGCTCCTCTCTGGCGGCAGTTTGACAATCGTAAACCAAAAGTCCTCGATCGATTGCACCGTCTTTACAAACTGATCAAAGTCAACAGGCTTAGTGATAAAACAGTTGGCAAACTTTTGATAAGCGCTGAGAATATCTTCTTCTGCTTGAGACGTGGTTAAGACGACGACAGGAATGCTGCGGAGGGTGCGATCGGCTTTGATTTCGGTCAGGACTTCCCAGCCATCTTTGCGCGGCAGATTCAAATCGAGCAAGATCAGATCGACCCGTGGTGTCTCAGTGTAAGGGGGGCGCTGATGCAGAAATTCTAACGCCTCGACTCCATCGCCCACGACATTGAGATTGATCAACAGTTTGCTGCGGGCCACCGCCATCTGAGTCAGCCGCACGTCACCAGGGTTGTCTTCGACTAACAGGACTTGCAGAGGTTGATGATGGGGTCTAAACGTCATGATCGAGCGATTTCCTGATCAGCAATGGTGAAATAAAAACTTGATCCTTGACCGGGCTGTGATTCTACCCAGAGCCGCCCACCGTGACGCTCTACAATTTTTTTGCAGACGGCCAACCCGATGCCTGTTCCGGGGTAGTCGGCTCGATGGTGTAATCGCTGAAAAAGTAGGAAGATACGATCGCGGTATTGTGATTCGATACCAATTCCATTATCACGCACTTCAAACACCCATTCTCGTTCTTGACGGGTGGCATGGATTTGAATCTCAAGGGGACGAGTGCGATCGCGAAACTTAATCGCATTGCTGACCAGATTTTGAAACAGTTGGGTGAGTTGAGATGCGTCGCCTTTGATTTCGGGGAGCGGTTCGCCTGTGATCGTGGCTCCACTTTCTTCGATGGCCATTTGTAGATTGGCGATCGCTCGACCCAACAAAACGCTGCAATCAACGGATTCAAAAACTTGCTCTCTGGTGTTGACTCGCGAATAGGATAAGAGATCTTGAATCAGCGATCGCATTCGAGTCGCGCCATCGACCGCAAAATGAATAAACTCATTGGCTTCGGCATCCAGTTTGTCAGCATACAGTTGTTCTAAAAGCTGCAAATAGCTGGTAACCATGCGTAACGGTTCTTGCAGATCGTGAGAAGCGACGTAAGCAAAGCGCTCTAATTCGGCATTCGATCGGGCGAGTTCTTCGCGTTGGCGAGTTTCTGTTTCCAACAGTTCGGCTTGAGAAAGGGCAATCCCGATCTGGTTGGCGAGTTGCTGCAACAAATCGGTTTCAGAATCGACCCACTGGCGCGGACTGGAGCATTGATGAGCAATCAGCAGCCCCCAAAGATGATCGCGCATCAGCACCGGGACGACGAGATTGGCTTTGACCTCAAACTGCCGCAAAAACTCTAAGTGACAGAGGTTAATGTTTGCCGTTTCGACGTTGGCGATCGCGTTGACTCGACCTTGCCGATAGCGTTCTCGATAGTCTGGAAAGCACGGATCATAAATATCTCGCCCCAAGACTACCGTATAGCCTGGAACGACCGATTCTTGCACCACTTTCCCCGATCCATCGGCCCATAGGCGAAAGATCAACACGCGATCGGCCTTTAAAAGCTGTTGAACTTCGGTCACAGCCGTTTGCAAAATCTCGTCAGATTGCAGCGATCGCCGCAGTTTGAGCGTAATTTCTGCAAAGAGTTGCGATCGTTCTTGCTGCTGTTGTAATTCGGTTTGGGCGCGATTGAGGTCGGTGATCAGGCGCATCCGTTCGACCGCATTGTGAACCGCGAGACAAAGGCTCTGAGGAGTCATTTCACTCTTGAGCAGATAATCTTGTGCGCCCTGTTTCATCACTTGAATGGCGGTCGCAGCGTCTCCCCGTCGAGTCAGCACCACGATCGGCAGCAACACTTGACCCGTTTGAGCCTTCAATCGATCGAGAAATTTTAGCCCCAGACCATCATCAAGCAATACGACATCGGGCGATCGTTGACCACACAGCGCCAATCCGGTTGACCCATCCTCTGCTTCTAAAATCTGGTAGGTGTAGCGATCGTCTTGCAGCAATGCCCGCCGATAGGTTTCCCGATCTTCAGCGCACTCATCGACAATCAAAACGGTCTGCTGGAGTTGAGCATTCATAAACGGCCCAGCTTTACTTTTCTAAAGGGCTTTTAAAAAAGGCAGAAGCATCAAGTCACGAAACCAGCTTGCAACTTCTCCACTCTTTAAAGCGCGGAATAACTACTTATATCATTTCAAGTTTGACACCCTGTCTTTTGACAAAACCCGATCGCCCCTTCATTCTGATAGTCTGATTTCTTAGCGTTGACGTAAGAAATGATAGACCTGTTTTTGGTCATGATGTTGGGATTTTTGGGCAGCTTTGGGCACTGTGTCGGCATGTGTGGGCCCTTGGCGGTTGCCTTCTCGCTGTCTAAAGAACAAACTTCTGACTGGCGATCGTCTCTGCTGTTTCACGGCTTGCTGAACCTGGGGCGAATTTTGAGTTACGTGCTGGTGGGGGCTGGGATTGGGGCGATCGGTTCTGTTTTGTTAGCAGGCGGACAGCTTGCAGGCATCGAAAGTGACTTGCGGCGAGGGTTGGCGATTTTTACAGGGCTGCTCTTGATCTGGATGGGTCTGTCTCAAATCAATCCCCAATTTGCCAAACTGCCGATTCCTCACCCCTTTCGACAACACAGCCTGCATCAAACCCTCAACGCTGGCATGATCAAACTGTCGCTGCATTCCCATTGGTGGACACCCTTCATGCTGGGACTGATGTGGGGGCTGATTCCCTGTGGGTTTCTGTATACCGCTCAACTCAAAGCTGCCGAAACCGGAAGCCTCTGGAAAGGAAGCGAAACCATGCTGGCCTTTGGATTGGGGACACTGCCTTCGATGGTGGGGGTGGGACTGTCTGCCGCTTTGCTGAGTGGCGATCGCCGCAGTCAACTATTCCGAATGGGCGGTTGGGTAACGCTGACGATCGGGCTGCTGACGTTGCTGCGATCGAGCGATATGCAAGACTTTACAGGTCACGCAGCGTTGTTGTTTTTAATGTTGGCGTTGGTGGCTCGTCCGATTAGTCGGCTGTGGGCGGCTCCTTTCAAGTATCGGCGTGCTTTGGGCGTGGGCGCGTTTATTTGTGCCGTGGCTCACACCTTGCACATGGTGCAGCATACGTTGAATTGGAACTTGGACGCGATCGCTTTCATGCTTCCAGAACAGCAAGCGGCACTATGGGCAGGCGTTTTGGCGCTCACGTTGATGGTTCCGGCGGCGGTTACGAGTTTCGATCGCATGGTGACGGCTCTCGGCCCGCTTTGGCGACGCATTCATTTACTCAATTTGCCTGCTCTGATGTTGGCCGTGGGTCATACGTTGTGGCTCGGTTCGCATTACTTTGGGGCGTTAGAAGTGTCGGCTAATCGTTGGCTGTGGGTGGGGTTGTTGGTGGGGGCAGCGATCGTCGTTTTCTTGATTCGTCTGCGTTGGGTTTGGTCACTCTTTTCATTACAAAAATATTATGCGTCGGTTCTCAAATCTAAATAAGTCGATCGTGGGTTTCCTGCTTCCCTGGCTGCTGTTGGCTCCCGTTGTGGCACACGAAATCGAAACCTCTAGTGATGTTGCGGCTACGTTTCACATTGAGCCAGGTCACAATCCCAAGGCGGGCGTTCCGTCTAAGGCGTGGTTTGCGCTGACTCGTCGAGGTGGACAAATGATTCCGCTGTCTCAGTGCAATTGTCAGTTAGCGGTCTATCCCATTCCTCACCAAAAAGGAAAAACGCCCCCCCTATTAAAGCCCGCTCTCACTTCGCTCAATGTTGAACGGTATAAGGGAATTCCGAGTGCAGCGATCGTCTTCCCCAGAGCCGGACGATATGAATTAGAGCTAACCGGAAAACCCAAGCTAGGTGCCAACTTTCAGCCCTTCAGCTTGTCTTATACCGTAACGGTAAGTCGATAGGGGAGGGAGGAGGGAGGAGGGAGGAGGGAGGAGGGAGGAGGGAGGAGGGAGGAGGGAAACCCCAATGTAGAGATTGAGATCTGTATCTGTGCCTACCCTAAACCTTTTGCAGATCTGGAGGAGATTGTCCTGACCGTCTATCCCAAATTCAGCGTCCCCTCCCTCCTCCCTCCTCCCCCCTCACCCTTCAAACCTCACACCTCAACTTCGTCTGCAACAACAAGCCATACTCCAAACTTTCGACGACGGCTAGATAAGAGGCTTCGAGAATGTTGCCGGATACGCCTACGGTCGTCCAGCGTTGATAGCCGTTACTCGACTCGACCAGGACACGAGTTTTGGCAGACGTTCCTGCGGTGCCGTCGAGAATCCGCACTTTGTAGTCAGTCAGATAGCAACGATCGATTTCTGGGTAAAAGTTCACCAACGCTTTTCGCAGAGCAGCATCCAGTGCAGAAACGGGCCCATTTCCCTCGGCCGCTTCAAGAATGTCTTGCCCATTCACAGACAGTTTGACGGTTGCCAGCGATTTTGTATTGGGCATCTCACCCGGCACCATGTCGTAATGTACCTGAAAGCCTTTGATTTGGAAGGGGTGCGATCGCTGCCCCAAGGCTTCTCTCATCAACAATTCAAAACTCGCCTCGGCTGACTCAAACTGATAGCCCTCACTTTCGAGATCTTTGAGGTGTTGGAGAATTTGCCGACAGGTGGGATCTTGGCGATCCAGATCGATGCCCAGACTGCGTGCTTTTGCCAACACATTACTCAGTCCCGCCTGGTCAGAAATTACAATTCGCCGCCGATTGCCAATCAGTTCTGGCGGCATGTGTTCGTAGGTGATCGGATTTCGCTCGACGGCGCTGACATGAAGCCCGCCTTTATGAGCAAAGGCCGACAGTCCCACAAAGGGCGCGTGATCGTCTGGGGCAAGATTGACGACTTCACTCACATAGCGGCTCATCTGGGTCAATTTCGCTAGGGCTTCGGGTTGAATGCAGTCATAGCCTAACTTCAGTTGCAAATTGGGAATCAGCGAACACAGATTGGCATTACCGCAGCGCTCCCCATAGCCATTGATCGTTCCCTGCACCATCCGCACGCCCGACATCACAGCCACGATCGCATTCGCCGCCGCCATATCCGAGTCATTGTGTGTATGAATGCCAAACTGAGGCGGTTGATTGAAGTTCTCTGCACTCCTCACGCCGCTCTCCGCTCTCCTCACTTCTTTCACCACTTCTTCAACAATCCGGCTAATTTCATGAGGCAATGTGCCGCCGTTGGTGTCGCAAAACGTGATCCATTCGGCCCCGGCTTCGATCGCCGCTCTCACAGTCTTCAACGCATAACCTGGATTGTGTTTGTAACCATCGAACCAATGTTCTGCATCATAAATAATTCGGCGATCGTGGCTGCGAAGATACGCGATCGTGTCTCGAATCATGGCCAAATTCTCATCCAGCGTCGTTTGCAGTCCTTCCGTCACATGCAGATCCCAGGATTTGCCAACGATCGTGATCCATTGAGTTCCCGCGCTCAGAATGGGTTGCAGCATCGGGTCAGTCGCAGCCGTTTTGCCCGGACGACGGGTATAGCAGAACGCAACGACCTGCGATCGCTTCAACGGTTCTTCTTTAAGCTGCCAAAAAAACTGCACATCTTTGGGATTGGCACCCGGCCAGCCGCCTTCGATAAAAGGAATTCCTAAGTCGTCCAGTTTGCGCGCAATTTGCAACTTGTCAGCACCCGAGAGCGACAATCCTTCTCTTTGGGCACCATCTCGCAGCGTCGTATCATAAATCCAAATTTGATTTGCAGCATCTAAAGTCATGGAAGCAGCCTGAAACGATGAGAGACCTATTGTAAAAAACTTTCCGGTGCCCTTTGTGAGCAGACTTTGACCATTTTGAAGGAATCTTGCGATCGTCCTCTCGATCACCACAGGAAACGTAACAGTCAAGAAGGTTCCAAAAAGCTAGAACTTTGATGTGCGAAGAGGTAAGGTACGATCGAGCCTATTCGCTACTCCAAGCCAGAACCCGATGCCGAGCGTCTTCATCAACCCCAAAACTGATTTCGCCTTCAAGAAGATCTTTGGCTCCAAACACAGCAAAGACATCTTGATCAGTTTTCTTAATGCGCTGGTGTATGACGAGCAAGACATGATTCAAGACTTGATTATTCTTGACCCTTATCAAGCACCTCGCATCAAAGGCATCAAGGATTCTTATCTAGATGTCAAAGCCACCCTTGCCGATGGCAAAACGGTGATCATTGAGATGCAGGTGTTGAATGTGTTGGGATTTGAAAAGCGCGTGCTATACAACGCTGCCAAAGCCTTCTCGATTCAGCTTGGCGTGGGAGAAGACTACACGTTGCTCAATCCAGTGATAGCTTTAACCATTACAGACTTTGAGATGTTTCCGGGCAATGACCGCATTCTCTCGCGCTATCGGCTCAAAGAGAAAGACGACTTGACCGACTACAGCGATGATATTGAACTAATCTTTGTCGAGTTGCCCAAGTTTAAGAAAACACTCGATGAACTCGAAACGCTGGTAGACAAGTGGCTATATTTCCTCAAGTCAGCCAATCAGTTGGAAGCGGTGCCGCCCAAAATGAAAGAAGTGTCCGCGATCGACCATGCTTTCATGGTGGCAAAACAAAGTAAGTTGAGCCGCAAAGAGTTAGAAGTGCTGGAGAAACGAGAGATGTTTTTACACGACAACCGCAACGCCATTCTCAAAGCCAGACAAGAGGGCGAAACCAAAGGACGACAGGAAGGACGACAGGAAGGACGACAGGAAGAGCGGCTAGAAATTGCCCGATCGCTCCTCGATCTTCTAGATGCAGAAACGATCGCTCAAAAAACAGGACTGACGATCGCGCAAGTCCAGCAACTCAGATAATTTAGAATTGACATTAACAAATCTTTGTCCCCGATAGCCCATGACTACTCACAAGCCTTGGAATAGCGCCAAAACATCGGAGTTTCAGCAAGCGATCGAGATTGTAGAAGCTCTAGACCCCGAAGCTCAAGCCATTTTGATCGATATTATCGACAAACGCCTCAAGAAACGACGACGCGACGACTTGCTAAAAGATGTATTGGAAGCAGAGCAAGATTTTGCTAAAGGGAATGTCCGTCGCGGGTCAGTTGCAGACTTGATGGCGGAGTTGGACGACTAATGCAACTGGTTCTGAGTCCTGCCTTTAGTCGAAAGCTCAAACGTTTGATCCGCCGTAATCCTCAAATTCGTGAGCAAGTTGAGCGGGTATTGGAGCGGCTTAACGAAGATCCCTTTCATCCAAGTTTGAATACTCATAAACTGAAGGGCAAGTTTTCAGATCGATGGTCTTGCTCGATCGATTACAGTGATCGCATCTTGTTTAGATTTGTTGAGAATTCTGACTCAGGTGAAATTGAGCTTTTATTGTTAACGATCGGCTCTCACGATGACGTTTATTAATCTCTCGTGCTGGCACCGCAGCGTCACCCTCCACATTACAGAGTTTTAAGTTTTGCAACTGCTCAAATGAGTGCGGCTACCCTGTGAAGTACACTAAGCAATGATTCTAGAGGTTTGACTGTAATCTTTACCGTCAGACTGACAGACTACAGATATTGCAAAACCATAAAGCACTCATCTGGAGCCTTTAATAACATGTCTCACGCTGTCAAAATTTATGACACCTGCATTGGTTGTACCCAGTGCGTCCGCGCTTGCCCTACTGACGTTCTAGAAATGGTTCCTTGGGACGGCTGCCGCGCAGGTCAGATTGCGTCTTCTCCTCGTACAGAAGACTGTGTGGGATGCAAGCGGTGCGAAACTGCCTGCCCCACCGATTTTCTCAGCATCCGGGTTTACCTGGGCGCAGAAACTACCCGCAGTATGGGCTTGGCTTACTAAAGCAACTCTCATACAGCCATTTTCAATTCATGTGGGTTCAAACAACAGGGGGCGATTTTGCCTCCTTTTTTTGTGAGATAGAGGGAGGAGGGAGGAGGGAGGAGGGCAGCAAAATCTGAACCCAAACTCTTGTCTAAAGTCACCCCGAATTGGAAGGTTAGGGGCAGAAGGACTGACCATCGGAGTGAAAAAGCCTCATCAAGTAGACATTCAAATTGATATTCAAGTAGAACTGATCGCTTCAAAAAATTCTCACTAATTCTACAAAACAAACTTTACGATCGAATTTTATAAAAAAATTCACAAAGCTTTTAATGCAAATATTCAATTAAAACAATTTAATTCAACTCAACGATAGAAGGTTAAGGAGTTGTCACCTGTTTGAAAAGTTGCAAAACGACCCCTTGATAGTCAGTCGAAGAGGTCGTTCACACGGCAATTTAGCCCATTACAACTTCCTGATCACTTTGCGACAAATGGTGTGAACTTTCCCCCTAACCCTTCCACGATCGATTGAGTATTCGCCATCAACATCTTTTGATAAGTGTCCGCCGGACTGCCCGCCTCGCCTCGCCCATCTGTGTAGAGTTCGCGATCGGAGAGTTTGACATTTGCCTCTTTCGCCACCGCTTCAATTAATTGAGGATTGATCGACAGTTCAGCAAAAATGGTCGGAACTTTAGCACCTTCAATATCCTTTACCAGATCTTTGACCCTGGATGCGGTGGGTTTTTCCTCGGTACTCACTCCTTCTAGCGCCCCTTGCACCGGAATGTCATAGGCCTTAGAGAAATAGCCGAGCGCGTCGTGAGTGGTGACTAACTTGCGAGACTCTGTAGGAATGGTGGCAATTTGTGACTTGATCCACGTATCGATTTGTGACAGTTCACCTGTAATTGTCTGGGCATTTTTGGCATACAAAGCAGCATTCGCAGGGGCAACTTTTGCCAAATTACTTTGAATCACCTCTACCATCCGCACCCCATTTTGAGCATTGTGAAAAGCGTGAGGATCAGGCACCGTTTGCCCATCTTCTTCAAACATGAGAGGAGTGGGAACCGCAACTTCAAAAACTGCAACTTTAGAACCAGAACTAGAAGACGCTTGAATCAACTTCACTAAACTATGTTCAAAGCTATAGCCTCCATATAAAACCAATTTGGCATCTTCTATCGCCTTGCGATCGACGGGAGTTGGTTCATACACATGAGGATCACTTCCAGGTTGAATCAAACAAGTCAGGTCGATCGTTTCAGCCGCGATTTGCTTGGTTAAATCACACAGCACTGTGTTAGCTGCCACAACTTTGACTCCCGTTTTGGTCGCCGCTGGAGTCTCCGGAGTCGCCGCAGGGCTGGTTGTAGGGCTGGTTTGACTGACGGGCGGAGTCGAGGTACCGCAGGCAAAAAGACTCATCGTTAGCGACAAAACCGCCGCTTTCCAGGTCGGACGCAATGCAGACTGCATAATTTTAAGGCCCTCGTAATACTTGGGATAAGCAAGATTGGCTTATAATGAGAATCATTTTCACTCAGGCTTTTCATGTTAGAGGTTCAACACCTAGCTGTCAATTACCGGGGCGTTTTGGGATTAGATCACGTCAGCTTTGCCATCAAACCAGGGCAACTAGTCGGCATTATTGGCCCCAACGGAGCGGGCAAAAGTACAATGCTCAAAGCCATGCTGGGCTTGATTCCTGCTGATCACGGAGTGGTTCGATATTGCACCTGTCCGCTTCACCAGCAGCTTGAAAAAGTCGCCTATGTGCCGCAGCGATCGCAGATTGATTGGGACTATCCGATTAGCGTCTGGAATGTGGTGATGATGGCCAGAACTCGTCAGCTAGGCTGGTTTCGCAGTCCCGGACGAGCAGCCCAAGAAATCGTAAAAGCGGCCCTCGAACGGGTGGAAATGTATCCCCTCAAACATCGCCGTATCGGAGAATTATCAGGCGGACAACAGCAGCGAGTTTTTTTGGCACGGGCCTTAGCTCAACAAGCCGATTTATTTCTGTTTGACGAACCGTTTACTGGAGTCGATAAAAAAACCGAAGCAGTGATTTTAGAAATTTTTGGAGAGTTGCGATCGCAGGGCAAAATTCTCTTAGTCAGCAGCCACGATTGGGGGCAAGCTTTGATGGAACTCGATCGCTTGTTACTGCTCAATCAGCGACTCATTGCTGACGGCACTCCTCAACAAGTCATGACCCCCGAAAACCTACATCAAGCCTACGGAACGTCTCTACAAACGCCCTTACGTCAGGATTTAGAAACCACCTTTTTTTGCTAAAAACTCGCTGATTTTTCCACACACTAAATTCTCCAGACACCCATGCTAACTTGGCTTCTCGAACCTTTGAGCTACGAATTTATGCGGAATGCGATCGCGATTGGCATTCTCGTGGGCATTCTTTGTCCCGTTGTGGGTAGCTATCTAATCGTGCAGCGGATGGCTTTGTTAGGAGATGTGATTGCTCACTGTGTGTTGCCAGGGATTTCAGTTTCGTTTTTCTTTGGGGTTGATATTTTGCTTGGCGCATTTGGCTCAGGATTGCTTGGAGCGTTTCTAATTGCGTGGATTCGGTCTCAATCTCGTATTAAAGTTGATGCAGCAATGGCGTTGACGTTTTCCAGCTTTTTTGCGTTGGGCGTGACGTTAATTACGGTGTTAAAAAACAAAATTGATCTCGATAGTTTTTTGTTTGGTGACATTCTCGGAGTCACGATCGCCGATATTCATCGGACTTTGATCATTACAGGCTTAATTCTGATCATAATTAAATTATTTTATAAAGAACTTTTGTTTTATACGTTTGATCAGACAGGTGCAAAAGCGATCGGGTTGCCGATCAACGCTATTTACTGTGGCTTTATGGCTACCATTACCCTAACTATCATCGCCAGTATGAAAGCAGTAGGCGTAATCTTAGTCATTTCTATGCTGATCGGCCCTGCTCTGACTGCTTATCTTTTGGTTAAAGAACTAGAGCAAATGATGGGAATAGGTGCAATCATTGGGGTTCTCGCTAGCGTTACCGGAATTTATATTAGCTACTATCACAACGTTCCATCGGGGCCTGCGATCGTATTAGTTTCATCCAGTTTATTTTTATTGGCGCTCCTGTTTAGCCCATCACAGGGCATTTTGACGCGATCGAACTTAGCCCCTACCGCAATTTTGCGCCATTTGGTCGGGAGTCGAGAAGGCCGTCACTAATCTTACAGGTGTAGGTTGTCAATCAATTTGTTGCAAACAATATATTGCAAACCTGTGTTGCAAAACACCAAACTGTGAACCTTTAGAAGCTCATTCCTCTTCAATTGTTAATTTTTCTTGTACTAAGTTAAACCTTAGATGAAGTTGGAGCAATACCCTGGAAATTTCTCCGTAGATTTAACTACCCTTTTATCAAGTTTAAGCGGGTTTCTCAATCCGTTTGTTTAAGCTGGTGCGCTCCTGAGTTTTTGGCTTCGATCGTGGATTTTGCTCTAAGTGTTGCGGGAGTCTATCATGAGTCAAAAAGAGTATTACGATACGAATGGTTACGTCATCTTTCCTCAACTGATTTCGGCTGAGTTAATTGATAAATTTTTGGAGCAATATCAAACAAAAATTGTTCCTTCTCGCTATCCTTTTTTTCGACAAGATACTAATCGCTACGAAGCAAATTGTTTAGATGAGTTTGGCTATGTCAAACAAGCATTTCTAGACATTCACGACTATGAAAAGTTTGCAGAATTTAGCACACTCGCCAAAGAGATTTACTGTGGTGATGCAATCCAACAAGCACTGCGGGATGTCACGGGTTCCGAAGCCTGTAATCTGATGCAAACAATGCTGTTTGATGCCAACACTGCAACGACTCCTCACCAGGATTGGTGGTACTTAGACTCCGTGCCCAATGGACATTTGCTGGCTGCCTGGATTGCGCTAGAGGATATCGACGAGAGAGCAGGTCGGTTCTACGTTCTTCCCAAAACCACGATCGTTGATCTGCACAGCGATACGCCTGATCTTCCTCACTCTGAATGGCTAGAGCTGATGAAGGATTATGTGGAAGAACATGGCGACCAAATCCACGCGCCAGCACTCAAAAAAGGAGATGTTTTATTCTGGAATTCTCGAACGATTCATGGGGCATTGCCGACGAGCGATCGTCAATTTTCTAGAAAGTCTCTAACCGCTCATTATTTGCCTGCTGACTATGCATTTGGCAACCTATTTGTCCGCAAAGACTTCATCAAATATCAAGAATACAAAGGTGTGAAATTCTATCGGAATCAACCCGATTACTCTCTAGTTAATGAGCTAAAGTTTAGGGTCAAAACAGCGCTGTATGATTCTCCAATTTTGTTGAAGGCCGTACGAAAAATTCAGACAAAGCTTTAGAAAATTGCAAGCGTCTTCTAAAGGAGAAGGGGGACTCCTGATCGTCGGAGAAACTCGGCAGTCTGTTGTTCTCGTTGAAGGTTGAATTTCGCCGAAAATACAAGCTACCGAACTTTCTCCTATGATCTTGAATTCCCGCCCTGAAGATCGATCGCCGCCTAAACCTGAATCAGCAGCGTGATGCTATCTTCTAGACCGACGATCGTCACAAACTGTCCAGGAAATACAATGGCGGGTTGACTATTCGCGTCATAGATTCGGGCGGGCCAGGTTGTGCCGCCGTATTCGACACGCAACTCGTGCAGGTCGGCCGTCTCAATCATCCCAAGAACGGGTTGAGAAAGCAGCCGAGTAGTCGGAAGTGTAAAGTTCATGGGATTTTCTCCATTCAAGAATAGCTGTGAATAATCCAAACCGTGGCATCGTCGGATTGAGAACAGTCCCCTGATCAATCCCTCATGCGATCGCGGGCTGCTTATGCGTCTAGAGAAACTAACTTTTCACACTTCTCACAAAAATCTCACATATGATACAGATTGCCAGACTTCTCTCCTAAAGGCATCTGCTTGGTGGGAGATACAAACTCCGTTAAGGAGGTCAACCGAATCGATTTCTCTGAGTGTCTTGCAGCTTGTGAACTTCTCGTTCATCGAAAGCCGTCGATTTTGAATCGGCCTCTTTTAAATTGATCCCGCTTCTCCTGGCTAGATCAAGGGTGCGATCGAACGTCTCGCCTGTTGTCGTATGTCGGTCTGTTAGTCAGCTATAGCCCCTCTTCAGAAAGCCACCATCTCACAATTTCTCGATGCAGATCTTGAATTTTTTCTACTTCGGTTCGGTCAATTTGAAATCGCTGGCTGACATGTCCTCCTAGCTCTAGTAAGGTTTCATACTTGCCCTTCTTGCTGCGTGTGAGAAATTCACCGTGTTGAGCCGATAGAGTCTGAATTAACCGAACATTGAATCCGCTAAAGGCATCGGGTAGTTGAATCGCCAAAGGCTGGCTGGGAAGCTTTAGATAAGTCTTGATGCCACCAGGAGTCTGAAGCGGCAATTCGTGAAATTGAGGTGAGGTGGGGGGCATAGCAGTCTCTCTAGATAACGGTTAAATGAGGGGCTGGCTGGGAGCGTTCCCCGATCGGGGCTTGGCTCCAGACTCTAGCCATCAGGAGGGTTATATCACTCTCTCACACGTCTGTAGTTTAACTGTAATATACAGGTAATTCGAGCAACTAGCAAGGGTCTCTACAATATTCTTGCTACAGGGTGAACTCTCAATCAAGGATTGTGAATCTCTCCTATACTATTATTCTCACTCTCCTATAATTTAAGGTGTACCTGAAGATACAAATTCTCCACCCAATCATTCGGTCAAAGACTATTGCTCCACGCCAAAGCCTCATTAATTTGGAAGTGTAACGAAGTTTATCAAATGACTGTTTTGTGTGCAGAGTGTCAGAATGGGTTGGTGACGCAAGCTATAACGAAGTGTCTCACAACACCTCACACCGACTCTAATTATGTAGTTTGTGTGAAGAACCAAAAGTTCATAAAGCAGGAGTGGGCAGCTATGGTATCACCCTAGATCTCACTTACGGATATGTCGTGTGTAACTGAATTGTGGAATGGAGAGAATTGCCCCGATGCCTCAGGTTCTTGAAAACTTTATTCGGCAAATCGCACCGAAGTATGGCATCACCAAAGCTGAGTTAGAAGCCATTCTGCTCGCGCTAGAGGATCACTCAGGTGTGGAGATCGCCCAAAAGCTGAATATCAGCGAGGCGGCTGTGAGAAAACGATTGGGAGAGGGCTACCGCAAGTTTGAGATTGACGGCAAAAGCAACAAAAAGCTGGGTTCTCTCAAGCAAAGAATTTTGCAAGAATTTCAGTCGAGCCAACCTCAAGCCGCGAAGTCTGACCCTGATTGGGGAGAAGCGATCGACGTGGAAGATTTTCGAGGTCGAGTGGCCCAAATTGAGGAGCTAGAGGGCTGGATCTTGGGACAGGCTAAATCTTCCGATCGCGCTCGTCTGGTGGCGATTCTGGGTCTGGGTGGCATCGGAAAAACAGCGCTGGCGGCTCGTCTTGCTCGGAGTATTGCGTCACAGTTTGAGTTTGTGATTTGGCGATCGCTGCGAAATGCTCCTCCGTTAGAAGACATTTTGGCTGAACTGCTGCGATTTCTCCCTGGTGAGCAAGAGATCGATCTGCCTGATAACCAGAATACAAAGCTGTTGCGGTTAATCAATGTGCTACAAGAACATCGCTGTCTGGTAATTTTGGACAACGTGGAGTCAATTCTTCGTAGCGGTGAAAACAAGTCCTATCATCAGGCAGGCGACTATAAAGAGAGCTTTGAAGGGTATGGAGATTTGTTCAAAAAAGTGGGGGAAACGCCGCACAAAAGTTGTTTGTTATTAACCAGCCGCGAAAAGCCTAAAGAAGTCGCGGCCCTAGAAGGAAAAAAGCTTGCGGTCAAAGTATTGCAGCTTTCGGGTGTAAATCAAGAAGAAGCTAAAAGTATTCTCGAAGATAAAGGATTAATCTGTGACGATGAACAGCTAAAGAAACTCATTACGCGCTATTCGGGAAACACTTTAGCACTCAAGTTTGTTTCAACAACGATATACGATCTGTTTGGCAACAATGTCAACGAATTTCTCAGCCAAATCGAGCAAGATACTGCGGTTTATGGTGATATTCGCACGCTTTTAGATGGACAATTTCAACGTTTGTCAAAACTAGAACAGCAGGTGATGTATTGGTTGGCGATCAATCGTGAGTACGTGCTGTTGTCAGAATTAAAAGAGGATATTATCACAACTGAATCACCAATGCGATTGCTAGAGTCAGTAGAATCGTTATCACGGCGATCGCTGATTGAGCGAGATTTTTCTTCTGGCAAGATAAGACAGCCTTTTGTCGTGATGGAATATGTGACAGAACAATTAATCGAACAGTTTTGTGATGAAATTGTCAACGGTCAAGCGCTAGAGTTTTTTGATGCGTATCCTTTGATCAAAGCTCAATCGCTGGACTATCTGCGTAAAATGCAAGAAGAGCAGATCTTAGAACCTGTCAAAAACAAACTTCTTAACGCTTACGATCGAGACCTGGAATCCCATTTAAGACGAACCCTTGATCGCCTGCGAGACGCTTCCCCACCTAAAAAAGGATACGCTGCTGGGAATCTGATTAACTTAATGCGACAACTTCAAATTGAGCGATCGCAGATTGACTTAAGTGGACGTGATTTTTCTGATTTGACGATTCGGCAGGCGTATTTCAAAGATGTCAAGCTAACGAATACGAAGTTTATCAATACTGATCTCACCGATTCTGTTTTTTCGGAAACGCTGGCGAGTCTGATTTCTGTGCGGTTTAGTCCCGATGGAAAACTCTTTGCGACGGGCGTTGGGGATGGTGAGATTCGGCTCTGGCAGGTGTCTGACAATAAGCAAATTCGCCTTTATAAGGGACACACAGCCTGGGTCTGGACGGTCGTTTTTAGCCCTGATGGACAACTTTTGGCGAGTGGTGGCGGCGATCATACGGTTAAACTTTGGCGAGTCGATACGGGCGAGTGTGTGCATTCTCTGACCGATCACACTCATGCGGTTTACTCGGTTTCGTTTAGCGAAGACGGACGCATTGTAGCCAGTGCCAGCGAAGATCAAACAATCAAACTCTGGGATGTCGAAACGGGCGACTGTTTGCAGACTCTTAAGGGACATGACGGCTGGGTTTGGGCGGTTAATTTTAGCCCGATCGCGCCTCATTTTTTGGCGAGCGGTGGTGCAGACGGAACTGTAAAACTTTGGGATTGCAACACAGGCGATTGTGTAAAAACGCTCAAAGATCACACGGATCAGGTGTATTCAGTGGCGTTTAGTCCCAAAGGCGATAGTCTAGCCAGCAGCAGCGAAGATCAAACGATTAAACTCTGGAATGTGCAGACAGGCGAATGCTACAGGACACTGATTGGACATAGTAAAAAGATTCATTCTGTACGCTTTAGTCCCAATGGGCGAATCTTGGCGAGTAGCGGAGAAGATCGCACCGTCAAAATTTGGGATGTCGAGACGGGAAAACGTTTGCATAACCTGAGGGGGCACATGAGTCAGGTGTGGTCGATCGCATTCAGTCCCGATGGACAAACGCTTTTGAGCAGCAGTGACGATCAGACCATTTGTTTGTGGGAAGTCAAAAAAGGTAAGTTGCTCAACGTCCTCAAAGGCAGTACTCGTGGCGTTTATGCCGTTGCTTTTGCGCCCGCTTATCTCGATCACCCAGACTGTCCCATTCTTGCTAGTGGAAACGATGATCACGTCGTGCGGCTGTGGGATTTGCAGACTCGCGATTGTCACGATTTGAGAGGACACACAGGCAGGATTCGATCGGTGTCTTTTAGCCCCTGTGAGCCGATTTTGGCCAGCAGCAGTGCCGACTACACGATCAAGCTCTGGGATGTTCGTCAGCGCACCTGTTTGCAAACGTTGAGTGGACATAGCAACTGGGTCTGGACGGTGCAATTTAGTCCCGATGGGCAGCGATTGGTGAGCAGCAGTGAAGACCGGACGCTGCGACTGTGGGATCGCACGACAGGGGAGTGTCTGCGGGTCTTTAAGGGGCATACGCACTGGGTCTGGAGTGTGGCGTTTAACCCGACGGGAGACACCTTAGCGAGTGGCAGCGCCGATAGTAAAGTCATGCTGTGGGATGTGGAAACGGGCGACTGTCTGCGGGTTTTGGAGGAACATCAGGATCTCGTCTGGTCGGTGGCTTTTAGTCCAGTTCAGCCGATTTTAGCCAGTGGCAGTGAAGATCACACCGTTAAGCTGTGGAATGTCAAAACGGGTCAATGTCTTCGGACTCTAAAGGGGCACCAGCAGCAGGTTTATTGTGTAAGTTTTAGTCCTGATGGTCAAACGTTAGTGAGCGGCAGTGGTGACGAGACGATCAAACTTTGGAGTGTCGAAACGGGCGAGTGTTTAGATACCCTACGACGCGGGCATACGGCTCCGATTCGATCGGTTACTTTCAGCCCTGACGGACAAACCATCACCAGTGGCAGCGAGGACGAAACGATTCAGATATGGGACGTTCAGAAAGGAATTCGTCGCGAAAGTTTGAAGTCCGATCGCCTCTATGAAGGCATGGAAATCACCGGAATTGTGGGTCTAACCGACGCTCAACGCGCTTCACTCAAGGCACTGGGGGCAATCGACCCCTTGCGGGTAACTCAAAGAGATCGCGTTCACCCAGGAGGTCGATAAGTGCAGCCTAAAATTGTGCCCAAAATTGTGCCCAAAATTGTGCTAGTGGGTGAAGTTCTCAGATACCGAAGTTTTAACGGTGCCAATAAAGCGCTCCCTGTGTTGGCTTCTAGTTTGCATCAAGCTGGATTTACTCGTGTGGTGCAGTTGGATCTGGAGCGATCGGATCTCACCATTCAAGATGTTTTGCAAGAAGCCGTGAATGCTGATCTGATTGTTTTTGCAGGCTGTATGACTCCTCAATGGCAGGACATCGATCGCGATACCAAACAGATCTTCGATTATCTGCGAGAGAACGATTGTAGCCACGTTCCAATTCTGGTCGGAGGGTACGCGACGAAAGGAATTGCCGATATCGCTCAGGTGACTCCCTGGATCACGGCTTACTGTGATGGTGAGGGTGAAACCATGATCGTAGAGATTGCTGAATCAATTGCCAAAGGTACATTTGAGCAAGACAAATTCCAAATTTCAGGATTAGTTTTTGTAGATGAACGGGGATTGCACCACTCGATCGCCACGCGAGTCAGCCAGTTCGATCACATTGATCAAAACTTTGGGTTAGTCCATATTCCTGACGTTCACGATATGGAGATCTTTCAAAGAAATCATCAACGACTCAAGACGGCTCAACTCTATACTCAAAAGGGTTGTCCCTGGCGTTGTAGTTTCTGTAATAAAAGTACTGAAATCAGCAATGTTTTTCGATTAAGTGAAGTATCTTTTCGACGACAGCTTCAGCAATTACGTCAAAAGGGTTATCAAGCTGTTTATTTGGATGTCGATACCTTCACAGTGCATGAAAAAGCCTCCAGACGAGAAGCCGAAATCCTCAAGCAGGAAGGCTTTGTGTGGGGTTCTAACACGCGAATTGATCAAATCGACTATGACCAAATGCAATACTTGGTAGAACACAACTGCGTCTATCTATTTTTTGGTGTGGAGCATACGATGATTGAGGTGGCTTTGGCGATCGGGAAGTTCAACGGATCTTTCAAAAGTCAGCTAAAACAAGCCGTTGATTATCCCAAGAAAGTGCAGCAAGTTTTCCAAGATATGCAGCGAGCCAATTTGCCCAGTAGCTACTTTGTAATTTTGGGTCTGCCTAAAGCAAAACTGAGTGACAATTTGACGGCGATCTCTTCGAGTTACCCGCAAGGGGTCAACGGCTATGAGCCAACCACTTTTGACGACGATATGGCAACAATTCGTTTTGGGTTAGACCAGTGCGATCCTGATTTTCTCAATTTCAACACGCTGCGATTTATGCCCGGAAGTGTTGCCGCAGATGTTGCCAATCATCCCGCTTATGCTTGCGTTCGTCCGTCTGGAGCCAGCCCAATCACCGCAGGCTACTTTTTGCCACGAGTCGCAAACCACTTTGGCTACAAGGTTTCTAAAAATCACGGAGTTTACCGCCTGTGCGAATCTGTCGATCAGCATCAACCCACTTCAACCGCAATGAATGCTGTCAGAATCTACGAAACAATTCACGATACGATGAAAATTATCAACACAAAAGTCAACGCTGGCGGTAAAGCAACCACGTTATTTATAGACCGCGAACTACTCACTCAACAACTGGTTAAACGAGATGAAAAAGGACGCTATACGATCGCGCCTCTAAAATCATTTGAGAGACTATAAAATTTCAGATAAATCAACAAAATTCTATTCATCAAAAATAAACTAAACAGAACGCAGGTGATTCAGGTTTGAAGATGCTAACGACTAAGGAAATTTCTGCTAAAGAAGTTACCCATCCTCTCGCCCCCTAAATCCCCCATTCTGGGGGACTTTGAGCATTGAGAAAAGCAACTTTCCAGACAAAGCAATTGATAGAGTTCAAAGTCCCCCAGCATGGGGGATTTAGCGATTATCTTGAATGTCAAGCCGGAAG